>JBEKRA010000151.1:0-5747 GCA_049519195.1 Verrucomicrobiota bacterium | reverse complement strand
AGTTCTTCCACAAACCGCGCGGACAATGTTCACGCTGCCAAAGATGTTGAAATTGGTTTTCAGCCCAACCGGTGACGCCGCCAGATCCAAATACAATTCTTCGATGGAAAATCTTGTGGGCAAGGTCAGCCCGTTCACATTTGTAAACTCCTCGACATTGTAGGATGCCCTGATGAATCCATTCTCAAATGGCCGGGGCGCTGGAATTACAACACGGCGCGGACCGTTCATTCCGATGATAGATGTGTTTGAATAAACAAGGTCGCGTGGCAAATGAGGTGGACTCGGAAATCTGTTCCAACTTGCCTTGTCCACCCACCCTTGACTTCTCATCGTCGGATCAGCCAAGTCATAAATCGGCTCTGCCGTTCCGTTCCTTGCTTCATTTAAGTAACTGCTTGATGCCAATGCGAGCCAGAGTTCTGAAACGTGATTGCCAACGAGATTTTCAGGAACCGCATCATTTTCGATCAAGCCGATAGCTGTATTCAATGAGTTGGAGGCAATCCGCTTTTTGTCGAAATAAGCCACTTGATAAAACGTCTGTCCGTCGCCACCGGCTTCATAGCGAACGATGTCGGCTGAATTCAGACCGGATTGGGGTTTGGTGACAATAAACCATTTTCCGTTCTTCACCGAAATTGCGAACGTTTCGCTTTCTTCTGAGGTAACTCGATTGCTGACACCAATAAACTGAATTGTCAACTTGCCGTCAGCCTCATATTCCGCAGTTTCAATGCGACCTCCTTTGTGGCTTGCCACCAAAATCGGAACGGAAAACAGCAAAGCTGCTGCCCCGATTCCACATCCAAATTTCACTTTCGCCCAAGTCATCGTTTTCAACGCATCTTTTGTCAGCGCCACAACTGAACTGCTTGCCGCCGTTCCTTTCGCCGCTGCCGTCACCGCTGCCGCCAAACCCGTCGGCGCGATTTGTATGGAGTTGGCGGCAATCGCGCCGGTGATGGCATCCGCGGGGGAATTCACGCCATGCTTGGCGAATAGTCGCCGCAGTCTGTCCAGCGCCCGCGCCACGCGCTTTTGCGCCGCTTCCTCTTCCATTTGCAGCGCGGCGGCGATTTCCCGCGCGGTCTTGTTCTCAAAATATCGCAGCACCAGCGCGGCGCGGTCGGTCTCGCCCAGTTGGTTCAGGGCGTCGTCCAGCAGCGGCGCGAGTTGCGCCCAGATTTCTTCACTGGTTGATGGCGACGGGGCGTCGCCGCCACTGTTCAAGGTGGATTGCATGAATGCCTCCTGTTCGCGGATTTGACGGCGGCGTCTGGCCTTGAGCGCGTCCGCCGCCGCGTAGCGCGTGGTGCGATAGAGCCACGCGGCCAGCACGGTCTTCGGCCCCAGCGTCGCGGCCTTGCGCGCGAGGATGATGAACACGGCCTGTGTGATGTCCCCGGCCAGATGCGCGTCGCCCGACTGCCGCGCCGCCGCCGAGTGAACGAGGCCTATGTGCCGCGCCACCAATTCGGCAAACGCCGCATCGGACCGGCTGGCGGCGAATTCCCGCACCAGTGTCATGTCATCGCCCGTCATCACCCATACATGGCCGCAGAATCGGGAACCGGACAATGTTTTTCTGGAATTAAATGCCAGGACGCCAGGGGGAAAATCAGGCGTGATTGGGTCAGTCCAGATTCAGGCTTCGCGCGCGCCTCAAAACCCGCGCCCGCCAAATGCCGGATGGTTTGTCGCTGAATTGAATTTTAATCCGCGAATTACGCTGATTTCCGCGAAAAGACTTTCAGCAAATTCGCGTTCATTCGCGTAATTCGCGGACAAATCATTTTGCCTCGACGCGCAGCAAGGCGGCGTCTGACTTGGCCAGAATTTCCGTCTGTTCCAGACTCGCCGGAATCAGGCAAAATTGGCCGGCACTCAAAAGGAGCGCGGACGGCTCGTCCGCGAGTTCCAAGCTCTGCATTGCGCGGACGAGCCGTCCGCGCTCCAAACTACTCTTGATTTCATTTTCGCCAACCGTTGCCGCGATGATTTGCAGTTTTTTCGGCTTCAACAAACCGCTCGCGCCGGAATTCAGCTTCCACGCTTCGACGTTGAACAGAGGGTCGTTCACCAGTGAACGCTTCTGGATTTTTCCGTCAGCGACAAATTTTGTTCCCACCAGCTCCGGCTCGAAGTCCTTGAAATCAATGCTGGCGAGCGATTGCGCGACGTGCAACTCGCGCGGCTTGCCGTCCAGCCCGACGCGATTCCAGTCAAACACGCGGTAGGTCGTGTCAGAGTTTTGCTGAATTTCAAAAATCACCAAGCCCGCGCCGATGGCATGGACGCGGCCGCTGGGCAGAAACATCGCGTCGCCCGCGCGCACCGGAATGCGGTGAAAACAATCCGCCACGCTGCCGTCGGCAATTTTTTTCTCGAATTCCGCCCACGTCACGCCGCGTTTGAGGCCGACGTAAAGGCTCGCGTCTGGCGCGGCATCGGCGATGAACCACATTTCCGTTTTCGGCTCGCCGCCGGCGCTCCCAGGTTTGGGATGGACTTGCAGCGAAAGTTTTTCGCGTGCATCGAGAATTTTGCAGAGCAGGGGGAAACGCCCTTCCGCCGCCGGTTTCGCGTCGCCTAGGATTTCCGCCGCGTGATTTTCCATCAGCCAGCGCAGGGTTTTGCCGGCGAGCGTGCCGTTGGCGATGACGCTGGCGTCGCCGGGCCGGTCGCTGATTTCCCACGATTCGCCAATCGGTTTGCCGGGCGGCAGTTTTTTGGCGTAAAGCTGTTCCAGTTCGCGTCCGCCCCAGATGCGTTCCTTGAGAATGGGCTGAAAAATGAATGGATACAGCACGGCGGATTAAGCGTGTGCGGCAACGGGCGCGACGCCGTTTATGGACGGCTCGATTTTTTCGTGAAAATGGCCGTGCGCGCGGAATTTTTTGTAACGCAGTTTCAACCGCTCGGCGACCGGCAGCGCGAGAATTTCTTCGAGATGCTTGAGCAGGTGCGTTTTCAGATTTGCCGCGGCGGCCGTCGTGTCCGTGTGCGCGCCGCCCAGCGGTTCGGGCACGATTTCGTCCACGAGTTTGAGTCCGAACAAATCCTTCGCGGTGATTTTCAGCGCGCCGGCGGCCTTGGCGGCGTTGGCGCGGTCCTTCCACAAAATCGCCGCGCAGCCTTCCGGGCTGATGACGGAGTAATAGGCGTTTTCCAGAATCAACACGCGGTCGGCCACGCCGATGCCGAGCGCGCCGCCGGAACCGCCCTCGCCAATGACGGCGGCTATGATGGGCGATTCGAGCAGCATCATCTCGCGCAAATTGACGGCGATGGCCTCGGCGATGTGGCGCTCCTCCGCGCCCACGCCGGGATACGCGCCCGCCGTGTCAATGAGCGTGATGATGGGCAGGCCGAATTTGTTCGCGAGCCGCATCAGGCGCAGCGCCTTGCGGTAGCCCTCTGGATGGGCGCAACCGAAGTTGCGCAGAATGTTTTCCTTGGTGTCGCGGCCCTTTTGCGTGCCGATGACCATGACGCGGTGCTCGCCGAGTTTGGCGAAGCCGCCGACCATCGCGCGGTCTTCGGCGAAAAGCCGGTCGCCGTGCAATTCCTGAAAATCCGAGAACGATTCCTTGAGATAATCCAGCGTGTAAGGCCGTTTGGGATGGCGGGCAAGCTGGACGCGCTGCCAGGCGGTCAGGTTGGAGAAGATGCGCCGCCGGGTTTCCGCCAGCTTTCTCTCGATGAGCTGGATTTCCTCCTCAAAGCTGACGCCGAGCGCGTGCTTTTCCGGGTGTTCGCGCAGATCGTCCAGCTTGCCTTGCAGTTCGATGATCGGCTTCTCGAAATCGAGCTGATGTTTCATGCGTTGGAAAGATTAAACCTTGTTCCGTTTCAATTCAATGCAAATTCTGGAAATGCGAAAGGCCGGACTTGCGTCCGGCCTTCGCGGTGACGAGGTTTATACGCCTTCACCGAGGCGCTCAGAAGGGCGGCGCGACCAACTTGGGGTCGCTGTCCGAGCCGCGCCGCGAGCAAAACCCCTATGCCAACCCTAAACGGACAGCGAAATCTTCATTCGTCTGGTGAATCAGACCCTGCTCAAATCAATTCGTTCAAAGAACGTTCAAACTTTTTTTGCCCTGTTCACACCCCGATCCGGGTGCTATTCTCCGACTTTCCAAGAATTTCAAACCACGCTTTTAATTAACCACCCGGTTACAAGTTAGTCAAGTAGAAAATCGCTGAAAATTTTCGTCCGGGACCGCGACTGCACCACGCGCGCCAGGGGCGTCTGGCCGCCGGGGCGCAGCGATTCACGCAACGCCGTCTCTTTTCCCGCGCCCGAAACCAGCACCCAGACCTGTTTTGCAGCGGCGATGGCGGCATGGCTCAAGGAAATCCGGCGCGGCGGCGGCTTGGGGGAATTTTCGATGGCCAGAAACGGGCTGGCGCAATTCAGAATTTCGGGCGGCGCATCGGGAAACAGCGACGCAACGTGGCCATCCTCGCCCATGCCGAGAATAATCAAATCCAGCATGGGAGCGCCGGCATTCTTGCCGGCGACGCGGCGAAATTCCGCTTCGGCGGCTTTCACGGCAGCTTGAGGGGAATCTTCGCCGCGAATCCGGTGAATCTGGCTGGCCGGGATTTTCAGCGGCGCGAACAAAAGCTCGTTCGCCAGCTTGAAATTGCTTTCAGGATCGGTTGGCGGGACGCAGCGCTCGTCAGCCCAGAAAAAATGGACATTGATTGGGAGGGACGGCGTGCCGCCGTCCCCAATTTTCCGCGTTTTAGCCCGTTCAACCGTCGCGGCGAAGAATTTTTGCGCGATGCGTCCGCCGGAAAGCGCGACGCAATGCGCTTTGCCCGCGCGGCTGGCCGCTTCGATTTCATCCAGCCACGCGCTCGCGGCGCGTGAAGCCAGTTCATCGGCGTTGGCGAAAGGAATCAGTTCAAAGTTTTTCATTCAATCTGGGAGGGACGGCGTGTCGCCGTCCCAAATTTACCACGGCAAAACGTTCATTCTTCCCTGAAATGGCCAGTCTTCTGGATTTTTCACCAGTCCTGCGCGCACGGGATTTTCGCGAACATAATTCCATTTCTGTGTGTAATTTTCATCCCGTCGCAGGCGTGTGTCCCAGAAATTCCGCAGCCAGTCGCAGGTATCAGGCAAATGGAGGCAGCTAAATTCACGTTTCCAATATGAAACCCAGCGTTGCAAGGTCACAGTCAAATCTCGCGGCGCGCAAAACAAGTGAAGGTGATCTGGCATCAGCAAATAATCGCCAACAAGCCAGGTGTCAGTCGAAAGCCAGATTTTCTTTAGTGCGGCGTGGACATTTTCTCGCGCGAGCCAACGTTGGCGGTCTTTGGTGCAAACGGTGAGAAAAACAATGGTCGGTTGTTGAAGCGAAATTAAAACCCCGCGCGCCGGATGTTTTCGTCCGGGTTCTTCAAACGGCGCATATTCTGGCGGCATAAAAAATATGGGGACGGCGGCACGCCGTCCCTCCCGGGAATCATTTTATCACCAGCGGCTCGTGCCAGACGTGACCGAGCTGCGCGAGCAAATCGTCGGCGGCAATCGGACCCCATGTTCCGGCGGCGTAAAATTCGCGGTTCGTCAGCGGTTTGCCGTCCCAGCCGGTGCGAATCGAATCCACGATTTGCCACGCGGTTTCCACCTCGTCGCGGCGGATGAACAGCGTCGCGTCGCCGGCGATGGCTTCCAGTAGCAGCCGTTCGTAGGCTTCGGGCGTGTAGGCGCCAAACTCGGCGTCGTA
>JBEKRA010000150.1:0-5787 GCA_049519195.1 Verrucomicrobiota bacterium | reverse complement strand
TTGATTTGGGGAAACTTTTCACGGATGCCGCGATACAACGGAGTGACAACCCTCACCTCGTGGCCGGCGCGCGCCAGCGCCTTGCCCAGCGCGCCCACCATGTCCGCCAGTCCGCCGGTTTTTGAATACGGATGGACTTCGCTGCTGGCTAGAAGAATTTTCATTCAACATCGAACATTCAACATTCAACACCCAACATCCAGCGAATTGCGCGCGAACTTCTTCCAAAATTGGATGTTCGATGTTGAATGTTGAATGTTGAATGTTTTTTTCCGTTCACGATGAGATTCGTTCGGTTTTCAAATAAGGTTGAAGCGCCTGCGGAATCAGCACGCTGCCGTCGGCCTGCTGCTGGGTTTCGATGAGCGCCACGAACAACCGCGCCAGCGCCGTGCCGCTGCCGTTGAGAATGTGCGGGAATTTGTTTTCGCCGGCCTCGGTCTTGAAACGCAGGTTCATCCGGCGCGCCTGGAAATCCTCGCAATTCGAGCAGCTCGAAACTTCCAGATAACTCCCCTGCCCCGGCGCCCAGACCTCGATGTCGTAAGTCTTCGCGCTCCCAAAACCCATGTCGCCCGTGCAAAGCAAAATCACGCGATAATGCAGGCCGAGCAGTTGCAGAACCTTTTCCGCGTTCACCACCATCTTCTCCAGTTCGTCGTAGCCGTGCTCCGGCTTGACGATTTTGATCAGCTCCACCTTGTCGAATTGATGCACGCGGATCATGCCGCGCGTCCCGACGCCCGCCGCGCCCGCCTCGCCGCGAAAACACGGCGTGTAGGCGCAGTAACGGATTGGCAGTTGTTTCTCCGCCAGAATTTCCTCGCGATGAATGTTCGCCACCGGCGTTTCGGCGGTCGGAACCAGATAAAGTTTGCCGAGCTTCTCCTTGTCGTCGCCCTCGGCCACGCCGTAATACTGGTCCTTGAATTTCGGGAACTGCCCGACGCCTTCCAGACATTGCGGCCCGACCATGAACGGCGGCGACACCTCCGTGTAGCCGTGCTGCGTGATGTGCAAGTCCAGCAGGAATTGTATCAACGCCCGCTCCAGCCGCGCGCCCCAATTCGTGTAAAGCAAAAAACCGCTGCCGGACAGTTTCGCCGCGCGCGCGAAATCCACCAGCTTGAGCGATTCACAAAGCTCGACGTGGGATTTTGGTTTGAAGACGAACGCCGCCTTCGCACCATGCACGCGCACTTCAGGATTGTCTTCGGCGGTTTTGCCTGCGGGAACAGATTCGTGCGGCAGATTGGGCAGGCGCAGCATCAATTCGTGCCGCGCCGTCTCGCTTTCCGCCGCCTGTTTGTCCAACGCGGCGATTTTGTCGCCGAGTTCGCGCGTCTCGGCTTTCTTTGCCTCCGCTTCCACCGATTTCTTCTGGCCCATCAACGCCCCGATTTCCTTGCTCGCCCGGTTGCGTTGCGACTTAAACGCCTCAACTTCCACCAGGATTTTCCGCCGCTGCTCGTCTGCCTGAAGGATTCCGTCAACGAGCTTCTCATCCCCCGCCCCGCGCGTGGCCAGGCGTTGCCGGACAAAATCCGGCTTTTCGCGAATCAATTTGATGTCAAGCACGCGGCAATTATAGAAACGCAACCCCGTGTCGCAAGACAGAAGCCCTCTCTTAATCGGATAAATCGTCAGCGAAACATGGCGTCAGACCTAGTCGATCCTTTTCGCCCTTACCGCCGTTCACCAGGTTTGCAAGCTCATGGCGAAAACAAGCGAAAGAATCGGGTGCCGGCAATGATTGGAATCGTGACCGTGAGGTCTTTACCCGACCTTATTGAGGCGTTTGTGACATTCACCCAGTTGGTCGTCGCCAAATTGGTATTGGCCTGCACGACGAGATTTGTATAAACGGCTGGCCAATGCAACACGATATTCGTGCTGGCAGGTGCCAGCCAGACAAGCGGATTTTGCCCCTGTGTAATGTCCACACTGAACTGTCCTGTATTGTTATACCAGCCGCCGAAACCATCGCAGACCCCGAGAAACAACCGGGTGGCACTCACCGGTGCCAAAACCGTCTTTTGAGCGCCGTTGGTGGTAAATCCGTTTCCAATGGCAAAAGGCTGATTCAAAGCCGGCAATAGCACGGTGGCGTCCTGCAAACCATCCGCACTAAAATCCAGTGGATCCGGCGTCGCGTTGGTGGAATCCGGCGTCGCATCATCCAGAAAGACTCCCAACAACTCATTCGCCAGCCCATTGTTCAGCGCTCCAATGCCATTCTCCGGCGGGTCACTTACGAAATATCCCGGCACGCCGTCCGGCCCGCTTTCGTCGCCTGATTCGTATCCGGCTGAACCTGTTGCAGAGAACTGAAGGGCCATTCCACCGGTAAAATTTGTGAACAATACCGGCGATTCATCGGGAGCGATATCGCAGCCACCTTCAGAGGCGGTCGTTCCATCCGGCGACCCAGCCAGCCAGGGGTTGGCCGTGCCGGGAACAATGACATTGGAGGCCCACGAGTCGTCGCTGCCGATCAGCGCAATAGCAAGTGTTAATGCCATGCAGCTAAAAAGCGCGCCGATTTCCTTCGACACGCGGTTGCGCTGCGACTTCAGCGATTCGACTTCCGCCAGGATTTTCCGCCGCTGCTCGTCGAACTGAAGCAGTTCGTCAATTTTGGCCTCATCCACCACCCCGCGCGTGTCCAGGCGTTGCCGGACAAAATCCGGCTTTTCGCGAATCAATTTGATGTCAAGCACGGGGCAATTATAGAAGTTCGACCGTCAGCGGCAAGATGGAAGCCTTGCGTGTCGGGATTATGTTTTGCAATCCTGGGAGCGCCGCCGTCCCGGCGGCGAGTGGATTGGCGGGATGCTTCTCTGCAAACACGCCGGCGAGACGCTGGCGCTCGCAGGTCGGTGCGACCGATCCAATCTCCGTCTGCTTTCAGGCAAGGCTTTTGGCCGGCATTGGGCTTTGCTTCGTTTGTCAAAGGCATAATCCCTTGCGCGGCGAAATCTGGTTGAAAACCGCATCCGTTCGCGGCACATTCAACCCATGACGAAATCCGTTTTTACCGGGCCGGTCTTTGTGGTGCGCGACAACATTGACACCGACCAGATCATTCCCGCGCAGTATTTGACGCTCGTGCCGACTATTCCCGACGAATACGAGAAGCTCGGCAGCTACGCCCTCGCCGGCCTCCCGGAATCGCTTTACCCGGCGCGCTTCGTCATAAATGGCCGGCTCGACAGCGAATTCCCCATCATCGTGGCCGGGAAGAATTTCGGCTGCGGCAGCTCCCGCGAACACGCGCCCATCGCGCTCGGTTCGGCCGGTTGCAAAATCGTCCTCGCCGAAAGCTTCGCGCGCATTTTCTTCCGCAACTCCGTCGCCACCGGCGAATTGTATCCGTGCGAAATCACCGGACGCCTCTGCGACACCCTGAAAAACGGCGACGTGGTGACGGTTGATCTCGACGCGGCCACCGTGACAATCAAAGCGCCCGGCAAAGTCATCAAATTCAAACCGCTCGGCGATGTTCGCCCCGTGGTGGATGCCGGCGGCCTGTTCAATTACGCGCGGAAGAGCGGGATGATTACAGCGAAGTAGGTTCCGTTCAAGCTGCCGTCTCCGCGGCGTTTTTTTAATTTCCGAGAATGGCGCGCTTGGCGTCGGCCAATTCTTCGTCGCGGCGGTGGTAGCCGCAATCGTTGATGAGTTTTTCGGCGGCGGCGAGGTCGTCCTTGGGACTGCGAGGAGTTCCATCCGGATTCTTGTTCCACGGATACTCCGGCTCGCGGAAGAAGAGGCGGGCGCGGTGGAGGTGGATGTCGGCCATGTGCAAGCGCATTGGCCCACGCTCAGCAATTTCCCACGCTTCGTCCAAGTCCTTCTGGGCACTGGCATCGTCGCCTTTCAAATAACTCAGCCATGCGTGCGTGAGAAGGGCGCGAGGGATATAGTCTTTTTGACCAGCCTCACGAAGGCCAACTATAGCGGCTGAAACATGTTCCTCTATTGGTCGGAAAGCTGCTACAGACATATCGCCTGTCAAGCCGCGCTCGCCAAGAATCAACTGGTAGAGCATTGTTCTGCCCAACGTAAGCTGGTCATCCGCGATGCAGAGTATATCAAAGTCCCATGACCTCATCCATGTCAATGTCTGTGAGGCCCGCAGTCCTACCTCGTGACATTTCTGAAGCAAGTATGACAAAGCAGGAATTCCTTCGGCCATCTTCTCCTCGATATCGTGGGCTTTCGACAGATTGCTGTTCCGTATCTTGTATCCCCAAGCAGCGCGTTCGGGTTCAGTCAAGAGCAGGTCACAATACCGGAAGCCCTGTAACGCAAAGAGAAGGCCTCGTGACGTCCGAGTGTTTTGGAGAGCTTCCGCTTCTCGAAAGAGGGTCATTGAATCATGTAGATTCCCTGTCTGGTGGAGGGCATCGGCTAGTGTGGTGCGGAGTGCTTCTTGTAGAAATCCGCTCTGGCTGCGGCCAGCAAGAACGACGCATTCCTTGGCATCAATCACTGCACTGGCGATGTCTCCTACAATCAACTCCAATTCGCTCAGGTTGCTTGTCCCCAACGCTGCGTTCTCCCAGTTTTCATACTTGGAGGCCAACTCTGCTGCTACCCTCATCGGTTCGATTGCTTCTCTCAACCTTCCCAAAGCTCGAAGAGTCAACCCAGTTTGGTTCAGTAACCAAACTGCTTCGGAGTCACCGAGAGCAGGTGACAACATAGTCCATGCGTGTTCAAAGAAACAGGCAGCGCCGCCCAAGTCCTCACCAAACGCGCCGAGCCTTCTGTTACTGTAAAAGGCATCGCCTCGAAAGACACGATCAACGTAAACATGTCGAAACACCTCGTCGTGCATGCCCGCCTGGCAGCCGTGGGCCACGGCTTGGTAGAGGGGCTGGAGGTCTTCGAGCGTGGGATTGGGCTTCTTGTCCGTCGTCGTCTTACAGAGGTGTTCGTAGAGCCGGCGGTGGGCCGCGCGCCAGGCGTCGGGTTGTTGCGCGCGCAGTTGCCGGGCGAAGTATTCGCACAGCAGCGGATGAGCATCCAGGGATTTACGATTTACGATTTGCGATTGACGAGCCGTTGAGTCATCCGTGTGCATGGTGATCAGCCGGGCGGTTTCCAATGCGTCGAGGCTGCAATTCCAATCTTCTTCCGGCAGATCCACGAGCGGATCGGTGAGGCCGGGAATCGCGGGCGCTTGGAGCAAGGCGGCAATGCAGCCGGCGTCAGCGGGACGATCGAAGAGACCCATCAGGCGGAGGATGGCCAGTTCGCGCCTGGCTTCGTCGCTGCCGTCCTCCATCCATTTTGCGTAGGCTGCCATCGCGCGCATGGCGTGGTGCTTGTCCGTCTTCTCGCTGGCTTTCTCGAACGTCACACGGTCGCGGCAGCGAATGTCGCCGTGGAACGCTTTCTTCAGGAACGAACCCATGATGTGGATCGTGAGCGCGTGACCGTCCACGTCTTCCACCAGTTTCTCGAACTCGCTGACTTTCTCGCTCGCGTCGTTGCCATCTTTGAGTGGGATGTTGCGGCGGTCGCTGCCGGTGACGCCGTGAGCTTTCAGCAATTGCACACCGGCTTCTCGCGGAAGTCGCTTGAGTTCCGCCTCCACCACGGTCTTGGCCTTGAAGGCATTCAGGTCCGGGAGCGAATACCGGGTGGTGACGACGCACAGGCCGTGGCTGGCGGCGGCCAGGCCCTTGAGCAGCGCGGCGATGCCCTGGTCCTTGAGTTCGCCCGGCGTGGGCGCGGTGGGCGCGTATTGCAGCGGTTCGAGGCCGTCGAGGATGAGGA
>JBEKRA010000149.1:0-5825 GCA_049519195.1 Verrucomicrobiota bacterium | reverse complement strand
TCGAGCAACACGCGCTGCAAGTCGGGCGCAAGCATTTCGATCCGTAATCGCGCCAGCTTCGGCCCGCGCATGTCTTCAATCCTTTCCTGCGTGAGAAATGGCTCGGGCATCACCTCAAGTTCCTCGGTCGTGATCCCTGCGACCTCCGAGGAATGATGCAGCCGCTCCTGATCCTTCTCGAAACAACACTTTTTGTATTTCTTCCCGCTGCCGCAGGGACACGGATCATTGCGCCCCACCTTGGCCGCCGCGCGCCGCAACGTGCCGCTCGCACTGATGACGCGATCCATCTGTTCGGGCAGAATACCCAGCGGGTCGGCGTCCGGTTTCTTGATGATGAATTCGAGCGCCGTCTCAATCACATCAAGCGGCGGCGGGGAAATCAGTTCTTCGAGGACCGTCTGGAGCGCCTTGTTTCCGGTGATGTGCGCCAGCGCGAACAGCGGCAACAATGCCTCGCGCCCACCCGTCACCTCGCGCGCCAGCAGTCGCGCCTTGGGAATCAGGTTCGTCGGCAGCGCGCGTTTCGGTTCGCGATTCAGACAAATCCAGCCGGCAATCAACAGCAGCACCGCCTCGCGCTCCCAACCCATGATGCCGCTTTCGACCGCGGCCAGCAGCGTCTCCACCACCTCGCCGCGCGCCTGCAACGCCACCAGCGACACGCCATCGAGTTGATTCATCAGCGGCAGCACCCCGGGCAACACCCGCGCCTCGATGTTTCGCCCGCCCGCCACCATCGCGAACATCAACGCCGTTACGCCCGCCTCGTCGGCGGAAGCCACCAGCGACTCGATCAACCGGTGCAACTCTTCATCGGTGGCCGGGAGTTGGGCGGCGAGGGCGCGCACTTCGCCGCGCGTCAGCCGGGCCGAATGCAGACGTTTGATCAAATCATCTTCCACGCCGGAAGATTAATCCAGAAACACCGCCGCCGTCAGCACCGGAATTGGTTTTCAACTGCAACTTGTCGCGCCGAAATGGAATGAAGGCGGGGAAAGCCCTGCCGATGTGAACAGAAGCAAACGGAGTCAACGGAGAGAAGGCTTGGCTGGAAATGCTCTGAAAGCCGGAGTGAGACAAAGGAATGGGGGCAACGGAATTATTTAATTGCTCCGCCTGTCTTGCCGAAGCTTCAACCTGTCCTACGAAGCCGGGCGATGGATGGAAGCGAAGGCAGATCCCTAATTCCTATGTCAAAAGCGCGTTGGTTATTGCCCCAAACCGCCCGGCGACGTAATCTCACCGCGTCACGAAACCGAAGCGGACGGAACGCCGAGCACCGTCTCGGCCCGCTGCGGTTCCGGAAATAAAACCAAAACGACCAGAAACAAACTTTTTACAAAAATCATTTCGCGTAGCTTCGGCTGTTGACCTTCACGAAACCCAGGAATTTCGACCAGAAGACAGCGCTTTTGAAATACGATGCCCGCACCTTGATTCAATGAATTCAACCGCCATTATGAAAAAGGACCTGGCCATTTTTGAGGGACACGGAATCCGCCGCCTCTACGACGAAAAGACCGAAACTTGGTTCTTCTCCGTCGTGGATATCATCCAAGTTCTTACCCAGCAACCCGATTACCAGACCGCCCGAAAATACTGGAACAAGCTGAAAGAGCGGCTTGGAAAGGAAGGAAGTCAGTCGGTGACAAATTGTCACCAACTGAAATTGGAAGCCGCCGACGGCAAAAGCTATCTCACCGATGTCGCCAATGCCGAGACCCTGTTGCGTCTCGTCCAGAGCGTGCCCAGTCCCAAGGCCGAGCCGATCAAACTCTGGCTCGCCAAAGTCGGCTACGAGCGGATGCAGGAAATGGCCGACCCCGCCCGCGCCCTCGAACGCGCCCGCGCCACCTGGCAAAAACATGGCCGTAGCGACAAGTGGATTCAGCAACGCATGACCGGGCAGGAAACCCGCAACAAACTCACCGACTACTGGGCCACGCACGACATCAAGAAAGGTGATGAATACGCCATCCTCACCAACCTAATCCATCAGGAATGGAGCGGCGTCAGCGTCAATGCCCACAAGGTTTTGAAAGGTCTCAAAACCCAGAATCTGCGCGACCACATGAGCGAGGCCGAACTCATCTTCACCGCCCTGGCCGAACTTTCCACCCGCCAGATTGCCGAGACCATCGCCGCCACCGGCATGGCCGAGAACCAGACCGCCGCGAAGACCGGCGGGAAGATTGCCAAACGCGCTCGTTTGGAACTTGAAGCCCAGACCGGCAAACGCGTCGTGACCGGCGAAAACTACCTGCCGCCGGGCAGCGCCAAAAAATCTTCAACCGCTGACCTGCCGCGACCTGCCGCGACTGGAGCGAGCACGGCGGGCGGGCGCGAACATGGCGGGTGAACGCGGCTTGTCGCGCCGAAACGAAGTGAAGGCGGAATTGGCGCTGATCCATTTTCAACGCCAAGCCGCGAAGACGCGGGGACGCAAAGTGACTCGAATACATATTGCTGTCCGTGATACTTTTGTTTTCCCGCGCAAATTCTTCGCGTGGCGCAGTGGCGCGGGCGTCTCGCCTGTGCGTTTCAACCAAGGCGGAACTTTTAGAAACTTACGGGCGAGACGCCCGTGCCACTATTATGGTTGCGGCTTGCCGCGCACGATGCCCTTCACGCGGTTGTCAATCTCGCTGCGGCACACTGTCATGGATTCGGAAGGCCACGACTATCCTCCGCAACATTTCTTGTATTTTTTCCCGCTGCCGCACGGGCACGGATCGTTGCGCCCAATTTTCGGCGGGGCGATGTAGGGCTGTGAGGAATCGGCAATGACATCATCATCGTCCTCCATCGCTGGCGGCGGTTCGTCCATCGCTGGCGGATTGTCCAGCCACTTTGTTACAGCGGCAACATCCGACACTGGCTTGTGGCGCGCGCAAAACTCCTGCCATTGGTCGCGCCGTATCCCAGCCTGCGCTTCGAGAAAGAATTCCAAATCAATAAATCCCTCGTCCACCACACCGCGCGCAAAGGCGCCTTCCACCTCCGGGCGCAATTCCCAGGCCTCCAGATCGCACGCCGCCGACACCACGCCGGCGAAGGCATGCTCGTTTTCCGGCACGCTGCGGAGTTTGGACGTGAGCAGTTCGCGCAGATAAGCGATGTGTTCTGTGCGCGGAAGTTCGCCCCATGCCACAAGGCACGCCAGCGCGTCAATGCACGCGTTGCGGCAATACTCGTCGAGTGTTTCATCCTCGATCATCGCGCGCAACTCATCCCGTCGGTTGCCGCCCACCATCGCCAGGAGAATCGAGCCGTCCTCCGTGATCAAGTCGCCCAGCAGGTCGTAGCCGATGTCGCCCGGCAGCGAAAACAACTTGCGGAACACCGGCCAGCCGGACTCCTCGCGCCACTTTGCCAGCAGGTAAATCGCGTGCATTCCGAGCGAACCGTCTTCCTCCAGTGCCGCCTTAGGCTCGGCAGCCCACCACTCCAGTTCCTTGACAAAGTTCTCCGCCAGATCAGCACGAAAACCATCCGCCGCCGCCAGCGCCTCGCGCCGCAGCGGGTCGCCCTGCGTGGACAGCGCAAACTGAATCCGCTCCGCATCCCAGGAGCGGGGCGTGGTGGCCGGTTCCTCGCCGCAGGCGCGGTGCAGCCCTTCCACCAGAATTCGCAGCGTCAGGGCTTCGCGATCCAGCTTTTCCCGTCCAAGTTCATCGTCGGTAAAATGAGCAATGACAGATCCCGTCAGCAGATTGCGCTGCGCACAAGTCGAAAAAACATTTGGCGTTTTGGCGGCGTCCTTTTCGCCGGTCACGTCCAACTGCTCGAACAGCTTTGTGCTTTCTTCGGCCAGAGCCAACACCTCCTGTTCGGTCAAGCGCCGCAACGGACGCCCGGCCTCGCGGCAGAGGATTTCATTCACGATTGCGCCCGTGGTCGTCAGCCGCCAGAAGTCCGCCAGCTTGGGATCGTCCTCGTCGCGCAGCTTGTCCTGTCCGTCCGGGCCGGTGACAAGTCCGTCCGCCAGCGGCAGCACGACGCCCGCAAGGATGGGCTGCTCGCGGAGAAATCGCGCTTTCAAATAATCCAGCGCCGTGTGCGGCAGCCGGTTCAGCGCCTGCCAGTGCGCCAGCGCGCGTTCATTGGAGACGGCGTGCATGAGTCAGCGCGGATTTGTTACTTCGGCTTGCGCGGCGAGACGCGGTGTTTTGGTTTTCGCGTCGGCGGAGGGCCGTAATGTTCCAAGTCAGTGCATCGCTCGCACAAAGTCCCGCGCGGCCCGACGGAATAACCATCCGTGCCGAGGTTGATGCGCTTGCCGCAGCGGTCGCACAGCGTCGGCTCGAACGGCGGCGGATTTTCCAGCTTCTCGAAATTGAATTCGTTTGTGCCATACCAGACGTAAATCTCGGTCTGGAACGCCGCTCGGCACTTTTCGCAATCCCTCCAATGCCCCGGATGTCTCTCGCCATGATGAAAGGCGCAGAGCGTGTAGCGCCGGTGATTGCGCGAGCAACTGTTCCGCGCGTAGGAGAACAGCACATATTTATCCTCGTCATCGCAAATCCACTGCCCGCAGCAGGAGGTTTGCACCAGGTTCTTCGTATTGCCGCACAGGCCGCAGCGGGGTTTGTCAGTTTGCTTTGGGGTGTTCATTCAATTTGTTGGCCAATGTTTGTTGTTCAATTCATCAGACGGCAGCCATGTCAGTTTCCAACCGCCGCCAGACGCTGCGGCGATTTTCCAGTGACGGAGCGGCCATCGAATTCAGGGCCGGAAACTCGTCGTAAGTTCTGCCGTCCAGTTCGCGACCCGCCTCCGCCTTGCGCACGCCGCCCCATTGTTTGAAAAAGAACGCCACCCTGGCTTGTTTGCATTGGCGACGGATATTCCGAACCCACTCGGCGTTCATCGGACGCGCGCCCGGCCCGCTTTCGCCACCGACGATCACCCAGGAAATGCCTGCGAGTTTGAAATTTCCAAGGTCTTCCAGCAGCGGTTCAATCGAGAGAAAGTGAACTTGAGCCGGTGTGGTTCTCAACCGTTCAATTCGCGGCAGGCCGTGTTTCTTGTTTTCCACGCTCACGCCCCACCAGATGTGCGATTGCCCGGCGGCAAAGCGCAGCTTGCCTTTGAGCAAAGCCGCCATCCGATCAGCACGCTTGGTCAGGATTTGATAGGTGTGCCAGTTCGCCGCCACCATCACGCGGGCCACCTTGATGATGTATTCATCGGGAACTTCCTCGTGGAACAGGTCGCTCATGGAATTGACAAAAATTCTCCGGGGCGTGCCCCAGCGGATGGGATCGCCCAGCTTTTCCGGCACAAGACGGAGATCGAAACCAAATTCAAACGGATGGCCGGGAACGCCGCGCCAGCGTTCGGCAAACGTCTCGGCGTAGCAATGGAGGCAGCCGGGGCTGATTTTGGTGCAGCCACGAACCGGATTCCACGTCGCGTCTGTCCACTCGATTTTTGATTTATCGCTCACTCCGATATCACGCTAGTCAGTGAGTTCTTCTTCGCTGAAATACTCCGCTGCCTTTTCAAGAAAGTCGGGCTTAAGCGAACTCGCAAGGTCGGCTTTCCGAATCACATCTAGCTTTTGCATCAGTGTGCTGAAACCGAGGAACCCGCAAATCCATGCTAGTGGTTTATCTCGCAGAGCAAACGTCGGTCGCAGAATTTCCTGTTCGACTTTGTCACGGCGCTCGTCTGGGGCAACTAGGAAGAGATTGATTTCCAAGTTTGGCTGTAGTGCCAGTAAGTCGCTCATCCTCAGCAAGCCTGAATAAACAGCCGTTGTGCATTCGACTTCAAAGGCAGCGATTATCGAGTTGCCTTTCAACCAAAGCACGTCA
>JBEKRA010000148.1:0-5841 GCA_049519195.1 Verrucomicrobiota bacterium | reverse complement strand
CAGACTCACGATGCGGCCCAGGACATCGGCCTCCTTCGGCTCAATGACATCGAAGCGCGGCGACTGGCAGTTGATGTCACGGCCACCGTAAGTGACGCGCAGTTGTCTGCCTCGCAGTCCCGTCCGCGACAGCTCATTCATGTTTTCGGGTTCCTCGAAGCCGGACACGCGGATGCCAAAAACATCGTTCAACCGTCCCGGAAGCGTGGTCGAAAACACCTGGTTGTGTTCGTCAAGCATCGCTGAATAGCTGGTCATCACCACGGTGCCGCCACCGCGAACAAATTCGCGTATCTTGCCCGCGCTGGCCTCGTCCATCACGGCGACGCCGGGGATGACGAGCAGTTTGTAAGGCAACCGGCTCTGCGCTATGTCAACAACCAGCGTGTCCACGTTGCGCTTGTTTAAGCAATTGAAGGCGGTCTGAACCTGACCGTCGTGCGGTTCGGGAAATTCTCCGCTGGCGATCTGGCTCGGAAAAGAAAATGCAAGGGCCACCTCCGGTTGCGGTTTGTAGGGGAACCCGTAGCCTTCGATCTTCCGAAATTCTGCGGCGATGGTTTTATACTCGTCGTATTTCCGGTTGGGCTGTCCGTCCCAGTCCACCATGCCCTCAAGAAACTGCTCTTCGCCGGCGTGCATGCTCTGCCACGTCCAGCCGCAGATCAACTGGTTGCCGAGCATGAGCGAAGCATACGCCGATTTGCGGATGGAACCCGGCACCGCGGTCATGGTGGTGAACTCCGTGCACCAGAACGGCGTGGTGTTCTCGAACTGGATCCGCGCCATTCCAAACAGCGCCTGTTCGATTCCCTCGTTTTTCCGCAGTGAGTTTCCGGGATAAAATCCGCAGCCGCCGCGCGCGATCTTTCCGGTGTAGGCAATCTTCGCGTAATCGAAATACTTCATATTGCTGTAATACCAGAAGTTGCCAGTGGTCAGGACACCGGGAGCATCGGCGTTCACATGGTCAATCAATTTCAGCAGGAACCCGTTCACCTCGTCCGAGATGAACCGCCGGAAATCCAGCACGCGCTCCGGTGAACCGGCGACACCACCGCCCGAAAGCGGGAGGCCGATCTCGTCGAAATCGCCGATCCGCCGCGACCAGCGCTGGCCGGCCCACGCCTTGTTCAGGTTCTCGACGGTGCCATACTTCGCCTTCAGCCAAATGATGTAACGTGCCTTGACCGTTTCCGAATAGGAAATCGGGCCGTCGCCCGTCTCGTTGTCGAGGCCGAAGGCCAGCAGCGCCGGATGCTTGGCATAATGCTTCACCAGCGCATCAGCGAAGCGCAGGGCGTATTGCTGGTAGTGCGGATCCCCCACGTCGTCCATGTAACGGTGATTGGGGTATTGGCGGTCGCCATTCGGATCCACAACATCAATGGATGGATATTTGTGGTGCAGCCAGATCGGCGCGGGATGCACGGCGATATCCAGGATCACTTTGATCCCGGCGGCGTTCATCTTGTCCATGACCTGATCGAACCATGCGAAATCGAAATGACCGTCCTTGGGTTCGTAGCTGTCCCAGGCCAGATGTCCCATCCGCACGACGCGAAACCCGGCCTGTTGCATCAGTTTAATATCCCGCGTCCAGGTCTCCGGATTTGAATCATGCGGATGATAGTTCGCGCCGACATACAATTCCTGCGCGTAGCCGGCAAACGCAGAACAGAAGATCGCGAGACCGGCGACGCTTCCGATGAAATGGCGCGGGAATTTGATCATGGCAGTCAGCGGGTTTTGACGACAATGGTTGCGGGTTTGACTCCGTCGGCTTCGGCTTTGAGCGTGATTTTGCCGGAGTCGCCTTTGGGCCGGAGAATGGCGAGGCAATGGCCTTCGAAGGTCTTGCGGACCGGCAGGTGGAAGCTGGAGGCGTCGTTCGGCGCGGGGCTGCCGGTGGCGGCAAGCTCCCCTGCGCCGGTGACGGTGAAATGGATTGGAATCGCGGCATTCGGAACGACCATGCCGCGCCGGTCAACGATCTCGACTTTGACGTAGGACAGGTCGTTGCGATCGGCGCGGATTTTGGAACGGTCGGCTGTGAGCCGGATTGCACTGGATTCGCCCGCAGTGCGAAGGCTGACGCTGGCGACGCGCTTGCCGTTGGTCAGGCCGACGGCGCGGAGTTCACCGGGTTGATACGGCACCTTGAATTTCGCGACCATTTTGCTGTTCACGGGTTGGGTGGCGATTTCCTTTCCGTCGAGTTCAAGACGCACGGACTGGCAACTGGAATAGATCGTCACATCGAGCGGTTTGCCTTCGGAACCGGGCCACGTCCAGCATTGGCGTTCGTCCGGCCAGCCCCAGCCGCTGACTCTCTCGGCGTGGCCGTCAGTCAGAGGCGCATGAACGGCCATGGTTATCATGGCATCGCCCCAGACGACTTCACGGCAATAGAGCTGGGGTTTCTTGAATCCGCAAATGTCAACGTCGCCGCACCAGGCGTTGAACCAAGGGTAGCGGTTGGCGCTGTTCCCGATGGCGTTGCCGATGCCGGTTTCGCCCAGGTAATCCCACGAAGTCCAGACGAAGTCGCCAATGACACAGGCGTTGGAAAGCACGGCATGCCAGTTCTCGAAAACTTCCTTGGGATAGGATTCGGTGCCGACCATGATTCGCGACGGAAACTTGGCGTGATCGGGAACATATTGCCGCCACTGGTAATTGTAGCCTCCGACATCAAGAAAGGAGAACGTCTTGTCTGTCGCCGACCAAGGGCGGCCATCCCAGAGCGCGCAAACTGCTTCGGTCACCGGACGCGTTGAATCCAGGCGGTGGACCTCGTCGCTCAACTGTTTGGCGATGACGTAGCCGCGCTCTTTGGCGCGCTGGGGGATTTCGTTGCCGATGCTCCACAAAATTACGCACGGGTGATTGCGGTCGCGCAGGATCATCGAATCCAAATCACGCTGCCACCAATCATCGAAATATTTGCCGTAGTCATCGGGATTCTTGCCCTCTTCCCAGCAGTCAAATGCCTCGTCCATAACAAGGACGCCGAAGCGGTCGCAGGCGTCGAGGAAGGCCGGCGACGGCGGATTGTGGCTGGTGCGGATGGCGTTAAAACCATAAGCCTTCATTAGTTGAACACGGCGTTCCTCGGCGCGGTCAATCGTGGCGGAACCGAGCGGGCCGTTGTCGTGGTGCATGCAGCCGCCTTTGAGTTTCACCACCTCGCCGTTCAGCTCGAAGCCGTTCGTGACAGAGAAGCGCAGCGTGCGGATGCCAAACGTGGCCGTAGAATGATCCAGGGTTTTCCGGTTTTCAACCAACTCGACTTCGGCGTGATAAAGCGCCGGATTGTTCAAGGACCACAGAACCGGTTTGCCCACGGAAAAATCCTGTGTGAATTCCAGTTGCTTGCCGGCGGGAACCTGGACTTCAGATTCTTCCACGCGAACGGATTTGCCGTCGGGACCAATCAGGCGGGTGCGCAACCGGATGGCAATGTCCGAGCCGCGGTCATTTTCAATGGTGGTGGAAACGCCGACCGTGGCGGTGGATTTGGAAATGTTGGTCGTGAGAACATGCACGCCCCAGACCGGAATGTGGACGGGATCGGCGACTGCCAGCCAGACATGACGATAGATACCGGAGCCGCTATACCAGCGACTGTTCTTGCCGGTGTTCTTGACCCGAACGGCGAGCACGTTTTCCTGGCCGGCGGGTTTCAGATACGGCGTGAGATCATAGACGAACGGCGTGTAGCCATAAGGATGATTGCCCAGGTGCTGGCCGTTGAGCCAGACATCCGAATTCATGTAAACGCCGTCGAAACAGATGCTGACGTGCTTCCCGGAATCGGAAGCAGGCATGGCAAAATGCTTGCGATACCAGCCAATTCCACCGACGACATAACCGGTGCTGGCGCCGCCGGCGCTTTGCGCGGGATCGAACGGACTCTGTGGCGCGCCGTTGGTGGATGGCAAATCCTCGATGCTCCAATCGTGCGGCAAATCGAGCAACCGCCACGCGGTGTCATCGAAGCCGGGGGCTTCGGCGCCGGGAGCGTCTGCGCGCAAGAACCGCCAGTCGGAGTCGAAGGAACGCTCGCCGTTGGCGGCGGGGCTCGCGCCGAAAGCACCCTCGCAGGTGATCAGCATGGGGATCAAGACAAGCAGTGAAATGACGGTCTTCATAAATTGGTTTTCATTTTGCCGGATTCAATTGGACAACACAAGTTGGCGAATATGTCCTGTCATGTAGATCAATGGCGCATTTCTAAATCGGATGGCCCAGCGGCAAAGTTGGCTGGAGTCACATCCTTTACATCCACGAGGACTGTGGCCGGGCGGGCGTCAGGTTTCAACAGGGTCATCTGAACGTTTTGGAACTTCACGCCGCTGACGTGCCGGGCATAAATGCCGTAAGCGGGCATCGTCCTTCCGAACATGCTGTATTCGGGATAGGCCTTTTCCTTTTCCGGCAGTTGAACTTTCGCGGCTTCGGCGGTTCCGCCGCCGCGCAGCTCAAATCGAATGTTCTTGAAAGTCAGGTTCTCCGCCGGGTAACCGGGCACTCCGTTGATGATCATGCCGATCATGCCGATATTTTTGGCGCTCACGTTTTGAATGGTCACGTCGCGCAGTTTGCCGGGAACCGGCATTTGCTGGTCGCCCTGACGGAAGGTCCGCAAGCGCGCGCCGAGGCGGATGCTGATGGGCGCGGCAACGCCGTCCATCGTGACGTCGCTGATAGTCACATTTTGCAGGTTGCGGCCATCCACTTCATTAAGGGCAATGCCGGCCATCCCCACGTTGGCAAGCTGGCAATTGGAGACTTTGATGTTCTCAAAACCGCCGAGGGATTCCGTGCCCAGCTTGATCGCGTTGCACCCTGTGGAGAGCTTGAGTTTCTTTGCGGTAACGTCCCGTGTTGGAACAGAGCCTGTGGACTTCAGACAAAGCGCGTCGTCCTCGCTGTCAATGTCACAATCGGTGATGCGGGCGTCCTGGCAGGAGTCGAGGTCAATGCCATCGGCGTTGACCACGCCGGCGTGCCGGCTGCGGATGGTCACGCCTTCGACACGCACGCCCTTGACGCGGTAAAAATTCAGCGTCCACGCACCCGGATTGGTGAGCTGGAGGTCGCTGACCGTGACATTTGTGCATCGCAACCAGCGCAGCAGAAAGGGCCGGATAACGTATGGATTTTGCTTCGCTTTCAAGCCGTGGCTTTGTCCGTCCACGGTGCCGCCGCCTTCGATGCCGACATTTTTCGCATCAATGGCCACAATCAGCGCATACCCCATCGGGTTTCCCGTTCCATCAATGAACGGGTCAAGATTGCGGTAATCGGCGGCATCCGTGCTGCCGAGCAGCGTGGCACCTTTGTCGAGATGCAACGTGACGCCGCTTTTGATTTGAATCGTGCCGGTCAAATAACGGCCTGCCGGGAAGCGAACCTTTCCGCCGCCGCGATTACTGCAATCGTCAATCGCCTTTTGAATGGCCGTGGTGTTCAAAGTCACGCCATCGCCAATTGCGCCGCAACGGGCGACCTCAATAGTTGCCGCGGATACGGTGGCCGCGACTCCCGCCGCCGCGAGAGAAACAGCGGCTAAACGAAGTATATTAGCCCCGAATAACAGCATGTTTGAGAAATTTCTTAGCATGGCTTCTTCATTGATGCTGTGTGTAATGGCAAAACGATTCCCAGGATCAGGCTTGCCTTCATTTTTGTGGATTCAATTCGATGACGCAGCCGCCGCCGGGACGCAACGCCAGATGGACGGAGTCGCCGCGTTTGGCGGTTATTTCCTCGCGCTGCCAGGCATCGTCGTGGTCCGGCGCGTCGCCAAGTTGGATCATCTGGTATTTGCCGCGG
>JBEKRA010000147.1:0-5895 GCA_049519195.1 Verrucomicrobiota bacterium | reverse complement strand
TCGGCTCGGTCCTCACGCCCACGCTCCTCGCGCAGGGCAACGAAGTCACCGTGCTCGACAATTTTTATTTCAACCAGAACAGCCTGCTCGACTGCTGCCAGTTCGAGAAATTCCAGGTCGTCCGCGGTGATTGTCGCGAGGAATCCATCGTTAAGCCGCTCGTCGCGAAGGCCGATTTGATCATCCCGCTCGCCGCGCTCGTCGGAGTGCCGCTGTGCAACACCGACGCCATCGCCACCAAAACCACGAATCAGGAGGCGGTCGAAATGATTTGCCGCCTTGCCGGCAAACAGCAGTGGGTCATCATGCCCGTCACCAACAGCGGCTACGGCGTCGGCGAAAAAGGGAAATTTTGCACCGAGGACACGCCGTTGCGCCCGATTTCGAGCTACGGCGTCACAAAGGTCAAGGCCGAGGAAGCCGTGCTCGCCCGCGCCAACAGCATCAGCTTCCGGCTCGCCACCGTGTTTGGCTGCGCGCCGCGCATGAGGATGGATTTGCTCGTGAACGATTTTGTCTATCGCGCCGTCCATGACCGGGCCGTGCTGATTTTCGAGGGACACTTCAAACGCAATTACATCCACATCCGCGACGTGGCGCGCGCGTTTCTGCACGGCATCGCCAACTTCGAGAAAATGAAGGGCAAGCCTTACAATGTCGGCCTTGACGACGCGAACCTCTCGAAGCTCGAACTCTGCGCCGTGATTCAAAAGCACCTGCCGAAGTTCGTTTTTGTCGAGGCGCCCATCGGCGAGGATCCGGACAAGCGCGATTACATCGTGAGCAACGCGCGCATCGCCGCGGCTGGGTTCAAGCCCGAATGGAGCCTGGATCGCGGCATCACGGAGCTGATCAAGGGTTTCACCATTTTGCGGAACACGATTTACTCGAACGTTTGAATGAATGCCTCATCCGCGAATTTCGCGAATTTCCGCGAAATTGTTTTTGAATTCGCGTCAATTCGCGCAATTCGCGGATTATTTCGGTGAAGAATATTTCTGAAAACATCACCGCCGTCGTTCTCGCCGGAGGCTTTGGCAGACGCATCCAGCACTTGCTGCCGGATTTGCCGAAACCGATGGCGCCGGTCAACGGCAGGCCGTTTCTCGAATGGGTCGTGCGATATCTGGCCGCGCAAAAAATCCGGCGCGTGATTTTGTCCACGGGCCATCTTGCCGAAACCATTGCCGGACACTTTCAATCGCAGCCGGTTGCGGGTGTAAAAGTCAGTTGCGTGCCGGAAACCAAACCGCTTGGAACCGCGGGCGGATTTTTGAACGCGATTTCTGTCGCGGCTGAAAAACCGGCGGCATGGCTGGTGCTGAACGGCGATTCCCTTGCGCCGGCGCCGCTGGTGCAAATGTTTCAATCGCTGGACGAATCTGAAATTGAAGGCGCGATCCTCGGCGTCCGCGTCGCCGACGCTTCGCGGTTCGGAACCATTCTGCAAAATGCGGCCGGCGATCTGGCCGGCTTCAACGAAAAGAAGCCGGGCGCGGGCGTCATCAACGCCGGAATTTACCTGTTCCGCGCCGCCACGATTGATCTTTTCCCCGACAAAACGCCGTTGAGTTTCGAGACGGAGGTGTTCCCGGCGCTGGTTGCGGAGAAAGTCCGGCTGAAAGTTTGCGTGACGGACGCGCCATTTTTGGATATAGGAACACCCGAATCCCTGCCGCTGGCTGAAGAATTCATCCGGCGGAATGCGGTTTTTTTTGAATCATGATCATCAGCAGGACACCATTTCGGGTTTCGTTTTTTGGCGGCGGCACGGATTATCCGGCCTGGTATCGCCAGCACGGCGGCGCGGTGCTGGCGGCCACCATCAACAAGTATTGCTATTTGACCTGCCGTTATCTGCCGCCGTTTTTCGAGCACCGCATCCGCGTGGTTTATTCCAAAATCGAAAGCTGCCAGCGGCCGGAGGAAATCAACCATCCATCCGTGCGCGAAACGCTGCGTTATTTGAAGATGGAGCGGGGCATGGAGATCCACCACGACGGCGACCTGCCTGGCCGCAGCGGCATGGGATCCAGCTCGGCGTTCACGGTGGGACTGCTCAATGCGCTCCACGCGCTGGAAGGCCGCGCGGTCGGGAAAAAACAACTGGCCGCTGAAAGCATCCATCTGGAACAGGACGTGCTGAAGGAAACCGTCGGCTCGCAGGACCAAGTTTGCGCGGCCTACGGCGGCGTGAACCGGATCAGTTTCCTGCAAAACGGGGATTTCACCGTGCAGCCGATGACGCTCACGCAGAACCGGCTCGCGGAATTGAACTCCCATCTGATGTTGTTTTACACCGGCATCAAACGCACGGCGTCGGAAGTGGCGTCAAGCTACGTGGCGGGCATGGCGGAGCGGACCGCGCTTATGACGCGGATGCACGATTACGTGGAGCAAAGCTGCGCGATTCTGAACAGCGGCCAGAACCTCACCGCGTTCGGCGAACTGCTGCATGAGGCGTGGCACGCCAAGCGCGCGTTGAGCGAGAAGGTTTCCAACGCGCGCGTGGACGCCTTGTATGACGAGGCGCGCAAGGCCGGGGCGATCGGCGGAAAACTGCTGGGCGCGGGCGGCGGCGGCTTCATTCTGCTGTTTGTGCCGCCGGAAAAGCGGGGCAAAGTCCGCAAACAGCTCACCCGGCTGATCGAAGTGCCGTTTGAATTTGAGTTCTCCGGCAGCCAGATCATTTTCTTCGACATGGAGGAGGATTTCGCCAAGCACGACAAGGCGCGCAGCAGACGGCATATTGAGGCGTTCAGCGAGCTGGACGCCGGCGCGCCCGGCGCCGACGCCTGACATCCAAACCCCGCGCCAACCCAATTTTTGCCGCGCCAAAACTTGACTTCAAGCGCTCTTTCCGGCAGTCTGACAAAACATGACGCCCGAAGATTTGATCGCCTTTGAGACCGAGATTGCGGACGTGTTCAATGCCGGCAAAATCCACGCGCCGGTCCACCTGTATTATGGCAACGAGGCGCAGATGATCGGGATTTTCCGCGACGTGAAGCCGGAAGACTGGGTTTTTTGTTCGTGGCGCAGCCATTATCAATGCCTGCTCAAGGGCGTTCCGCGCGAGGAAGTGAAGGCGGAAATTCTCGCCGGACGTTCGATTTCACTCTGCTTTCCGAAATACCGGGTCGTTTCGTCTGCCATCGTCACCGGAGTTCTTCCAATTGCCGTCGGCACGGCGATGGGCATCAAACGCCGCGGCGAAAAGGCGCGCGTTCATTGTTTTGCCGGCGACATGACGTCGGAAACCGGAGTTTTTTACGAATGCCTCAAGTATTCGACGAACCATCAACTGCCGATCCGGTTCATCGTCGAGGACAACGCAAAATCCGTCTGCACCGACACGCGCGAAACGTGGAACCAGCCCGCGCTCACTTACGAAAACAGCCGCCATCCGCTGGTGGTTTATTACAAGTATCAAACCAAATATCCGCACGCCGGCGCCGGCAAGCGTGTCCAATTCTGACATGAAGTATTTTGACGAAATGTGCCGCGCGATGGAATTTCTCGCGCGCGACGAACGGACGATTTTCCTCGGCCAGGCCGTTGCCTGTCCCGGCACGGCGATGAGCAACACGCTGAAAAATGTTTCGCGCGACAAGCTGCTGGAGATGCCCGTCACCGAGGAATTGCAGATGGGCATATCCACCGGACTGGCGCTCGGCGGCCACGTGCCGGTGAGCATTTATCCGCGCTGGAACTTTCTCCTGCTGGCCGTCAATCAAGTTGTGAATCATCTGGACAAGTTGCCGATCATTTCCAACGGCGGATACCAGCCCAAGGTTATCATCCGCACCGGCATTGGCTCCGAGCGCCCGCTGCACCCGCAACACCAGCACGTCGGCGATTTCACGGACGCCTTCCGGCTGATGTGCAAGACGATTGAGGTCATCCGCCTCGACGAGCCGGAACAGATTTTTCCCGCCTACAAAAAAGCATTGGAGCGCGAAGACGGGCGCAGCACCATCATTGTCGAATATGGCGATTACTACAACGAAAAGTAAGGCCGCCGCCGCAGAACTGCGCGACTGGCCGTTGATGAAGAACAACGTGGCGCGCGAAGACCTCGACGCGGTCATCAGGTTTTTGCAGCAGGACGACCCGATTTTGACTCAATCAAAAAACGTCGCCGCCTTCGAAGAGGAATGGTCGCAATGGCTCGGCGTTAAGCACAGCGTCTTCGTCAATTCCGGGTCGTCCGCAAATCAAATCACCATGGCGGCGATTCGCGAACGCTTTGGCGGTGGAGAAATCATCGTGCCGACGCTGACCTGGATTTCCGACATCGCGTCGGTTTTGCAAAACGGCTTCTACCCCGTGTTCGTGGACATCAACCCGCGCACGCTCGGCATGGACACGAAGCAGGTCGTCAAAAAGATTTCCAAAAAGACGCGCGCGGTTTTCCTGACGCACATCCTCGGCTACAACGCGCTGGACGATTATCTGCTGGCGGAATTGAAGAAGCGCAACATCCCGCTCGTCGAAGACGTTTGCGAATCACACGGCGCGACGTTCAATGGGCGGAAGCTCGGCTCATTCGGGTTCGCCTCGAATTTTTCATTCTATTACGCCCACCACATGAGCACCATCGAGGGTGGCATGGTTTGCACGAACGATCCGGACTTTTACGAGAAGCTCCGCATGTTCCGGTCGCACGGCATGGTGCGCGAGAGCAAATCCGACGCGCTGAAAAACCGCTATAAATCCGAATGGCCGGATCTGAACCCCGATTTCATCTTTGCGTTCCCGGCCTACAACGTCCGCAGCACGGAAATCAACGCGGTGATGGGCCGTTCCCAATTGAAGCGGCTCGACGAGCGGAACAAAATCCGCACGCGCAACCTGAATTGCTTCCTCGATGGCCTTGACCCGAAGCGTTACTTCACCGAATTCGAGCGCGAAGGCAGTTGCAATTACGCCTTCACACTGGTTTTGCGCGAGCCGGACCAGAAGCTTTGGGATCGCATCGAAAAAACGCTGCGCGAACGGAAGATCGAATTCCGGCGCGGCACTTCCGGCGGCGGCAACCAGTTGCGCCAGCCGTTCATGCGCAAGTTGATGCCGGGCGAATTCAAAAAATATCCGAAGGTGAACCACGTCCATTTCTTCGGCGCATACATCGGCAATTATCCAGAACTCGAAACCGGCCGCATCAAGGCGCTGTGCGGGTTGCTAAACGGGATTTAGGCCCTCAAACGGCATTTGCGAATGCGCCCGCCCCGTCTTTCATTGAATGAATCGCTCTGGGTCTGCGGCGGAGCCAGGACACAGGAGATTCTCTACCCGCGCGTCGAAGTCGCCGCGCTCCGCGAACGCGGCGCCCAGGTTTTCCTGCTGAACGGGTCCAGGGACACCAAAGGCCTTGAAGAATTGGGCAGGATGGCGCGGCAAAGCGACGCACATATCGTTTTGATTTGGCTGCGCCCGCGCGAGATGATGTCGCTTTACCCGATTCTCCGGGAGCGGAAAAATTTTTCTATCGTGCTGGATGATTGGTGGATATATCCACGTTGGTTCACCCGTGAAGCGGATTACATCATCAACCGGATGTATAACGGCCTTGCGGTCCGGCTGGGCCTTTCGGAATTCGTCACCGTTCCGCCTCCCCTGCTCGCCAAGCCCGAACCCATCTCCGCCTATGGCATCGAGGCCGCCTTGCTGCGGCTGCCCGCGCTGGCCTTGTGGCCGCTGATTGACGCGCATAAATGGCTTCAAAGGCGCGGTGACGAAATCCAGCCGGAGAGGCTGCTCTACTTGCCGCTATCGGTGTCGCCCGAATCCCTGCCGCTGGCAAATGAGGCAACCAAATACGACTTCATGCTTACCGGGAGCACCACCGGCGTCTGGTTGATGCGCGACGCCTATGTCTCCTTCAAGCACACT
>JBEKRA010000146.1:0-5903 GCA_049519195.1 Verrucomicrobiota bacterium | reverse complement strand
AACGCGCAGTCGAAAATCGGCAGATGCTCCGGCTTGAGGCCGCTGGTAATTAGTGGCGCAGGCGTCTTGCCCGCGTTTTTATCCGTTCCACCAGCGGCAGACTGGAAGTCTGCTCCACTATCCTCGACGTCTTCAATCGTGTCAAATTTTTCGATGTGCGCGAGGATGTTCGCGGTTTCGGTTTCGCTGTAAGCCAGACGGCGCAGCGCGTCCGGCACGCCGCGATTGACGATTTTCAACATGCCGCCGCCGGCCAGCAACTTGTATTTGACGAGCGCGATGTCGGGTTCGATGCCCGTCGTGTCGCAGTCCATCGAAAAGGCGATGGTGCCGGTGGGCGCGAGCACGGTGACCTGCGCGTTGCGATAGCCATGCTGGCGGCCCCTGGCGAGCGCGCCGTCCCAGGTTTTGCGCGCCTCGTCCTTCAAATAATTGAATTCCCGGCTGGGCTGGATTGCTTCAATGGCATCGCGATGTTGTTGAATGACGCCGAGCATGGAATCCACGTTGTCCTTCACCAGCGGTTTTTGAACATGCGCGCAACGTGCGTCGCGGTAGCCGGCGAAAGACCCCATCGCGGCGGCGATTTCCGCGCTCTGCTCGTAGGCGTGCCCGGTCATGATGGCGGTGATGGCGCCGGCGAGCGCGCGGCCTTCGTTGGAATCATACGGCAGGCCGTAACTCATGCAAAGCGAGCCGAGGTTCGCGTAGCCGAGGCCGAGCGTGCGATAAATGTGGGAATTTTCCGCGATGTCCTTCGTCGGATAACTGGCATTGTCCACCACGATTTCCTGCGCGGTGATGAAAATCCGAACCGCAGCCTTGAACCGTTCCACGTCGAATTTTCCGTCCTCGCGCTTGAACTTCATCAGGTTCAGCGAAGCGAGGTTGCAGGCGGTGTTGTTGATGAAAACGTATTCGCTGCACGGATTCGTGGAGTGAATCGGCTCGGTGCCTTTGCAGGTGTGCCATTTCTGGATCGCGCCGTCGTATTGCATTCCGGGGTCGCCGCAAGTCCAGGTGCCTTCGGCGATTTTGAAAAGCAACTTCGCCGCATCCTTTTTTTCGAGCGGCTTGCCGGTGGTGATGGCGCGCGTCCACCATTCCTTGCCGCCAATCGCGGCCTGCATGAACTCGTCGCTGGCGCGCACGGAAAGGTTTTCGTTCTGATACATCACGCTGCCGTAGGCGTCGCCGTTGTAGGAGCCGTCGTAGCCCTGCTCAATCAAGGCCCATGCCTTCTTTTCCTCCTTCTGCTTCGCGTCAATGAACTCCTCGATGTCGCCGTGCCAGTCGCGCAGCGTGTTCATCTTGGCCGCGCGGCGCGTCTTGCCGCCGGACTTCACGACGTTGGCCACTTGATCATAAACTTTCAGGAAACTCATCGGGCCGCTGGGCCGGCCGCCGCCGCTCAATTTTTCCTTGCTGGAACGCAGCGGTGACAAATCCGTGCCGGTGCCGGAGCCATATTTGAACAGCATCGCTTCGCTGGCCGCGAGGCGCATGATGTCCTCCATGTTGTCCTGGACGGACTGGATGAAGCACGCGCTGCCCTGCGGGTATTCGTATTGCGTCTCCGCGCGCTCGGCCTGGCCGGTCTTGCGGTTGACAAACCAGTTACCCTTGCCGGATTTCTTGCCGATGCCGTATTGGTGGAACAGCCCGACATTGAACCAAACCGGCGAATTGAACGCGCCGCATTGGTTCACGCACAGCCATGAAAGCTCCTCGTAATAAACCTCGCCGTCGGCCTTGCTGAAGTAGCCGTCCGCGACGCCCCAGTCCGCAATCGTCCGGCAGATTCGGTGGATGAGCTGGCGCACGGAGGTCTCGCGCTCGGAGGTGTTTAGCTCGCCGTAAAAATATTTTGAAACCACGACCTTCGTCGCGAGGAGCGACCACGACTTGGGCACCTCGACGTTTTCCTGCTTGAAAATCACCTTGCCGGCGTCGTCGGTGATTTCGGCGGTGCGCTTCTCCCATTCGATCTGGTCGAACGGCTTGATTTTCGGGTCGCTGAAAATGCGTTCAACCGTCAGGGATTTTTTCCCCGTGCTTTTGCCGCCCTTTAATTCCCGCGATGCGCTTACTTTTGTGGTGCGGCGGCGGCCAGCGTGCGGAACCGGAGCCAAAACTTCCTCGCGTGCGTCAATCATGATTGTCTCCCAATTAAATTTTTCAAAAGCCAATGCCCGGCGGTTTCAGACAAAGCGAAACCCGACCGGGCCTTAAAAAACGCTAAATTACTACAGAAAATGGACTTTCGCCAACTGCCATGTCCCCAATTAGTTGGGTAACGGGTGCCATCTTGCCACTACCTGTTGTGGAATTCAAGAAAAATTTTCAAAAAAGTTACAAATGCGTTATTCCCAAACAAAATCAACGGGATTTCCGCGCTGGCATTGACGCCGTGACCACTTATTCGCCGCGGTGAATAAAACCGGTGTGAATCAGTGTGGATGGTTCCGGCGCAGTTTCCGGGGTTATTACATGGTGCTGCGACCGGGACATTGTCTGACGCTGACGTTTCATAATTCGACGGTCATGCTTCGCAAACTGCAACGGCCGCTTGTTGAGAGTGGCAGTTATCCGGCTGTCTCAATTTGAAATGAGCCGGTAGAACCGGGCGCCTGGGAGCACCTGCACTGTCACCTGCTTTACGGCACCCGTGATGACCGGGGTTGCGGTGTTAGTCGTCCAATTGCCGGACTGCAAATCAGGGTTCTCTTGCAGGACAAATCCTGGTGCATTGGTCCAGGCAAGCAGCAGTGAGTTGGTTGCGGTCTGTTCAATAAACAAAGACGGCGCGCTTGGCGTGGCTGCCGGGCCAATTACGGAAAAGTCGTCGAATACATAATTCCCCGGCCCACCGACCCGGATGCCGCCAAAATACACTTGCGCGCCAAGCTCTTCCTCGCTGAATACGCGGGTGACTTGCAGGAGGTTCCACCCGATGACCGGCGCAGGCAGGTCGCGGGCGGCTTGTTCTCCGTTGGTCAAGGCGTCATGGAGGTCCGCGCTCGAACTGATGCGAATGCGCGGACCGTAAGCGGGCATTGGCGGGAAGGTGGTATCGCTCAAGTATACCCAGGCGCTAAAAGTGTAGCTTTCACCCGCGATCATCTGTGAACTGACTTGCTGGGACACGAACGCAGACGGTCCCGGATACAGTGTAATTTGAACGGCATAGGCGCCGGTGTGAGTCGGACTGCCGGTGAGTTCGACCCCATTGGTGGTCCAAGAGGACACACTGCCCGATTCAAAGCCGCCGTCCTGTGTCAATTCCGCGGCGCCGGCAACCGCCGTCCACCAGAGCGCGCCCGCCGCCAGAACATTGCAGGGGAGAAATGGAATCCAACGAAAGAGTTTTATTTGAATTTTCATAAACACTTATTTTACGCCGATTTTGATTCCCAAATAGCTGTTACGCCTACACGGGGAAGCGAACCCTCATGTCTTGCAGTGGTGGTTAAACCCCGCTTTTGAGAATGATCTGCTTTGAGGTTCATTTTTGAGTAAATCAATTCAACCAAAGTATCCCGCAAAAATCAAGAACTAATTCCAATATGTCAAAGAATGTCACGCTCATTTCAGCGCCTGATTGGGCGGGATGCGGAATTGTTCGCGGTTGCCGGCGTCCCGTTCATTCGCCGCGGCGAATAAAGTTCAGCGCGATTTTTTCCCGTGCGTGCGGGAATTTCTTTCATGCTGCGCCTTCCGATGGGCTTCAATCCTCCCCGTTTTTCCCGTTGTTTTATTGTGCGCCGGCTTGAATTTCCGCACCGGCTCGATGGTTTTGGGACGCGCTTTCGGCACCAGCACAACCGGGCAGCCTTCGTAACCGAACGCTGTGCGCAATTCGCCGGCCAGATGCTTCTTGTATTGCTCGGAAAACAGTTCGTCGCGGTTCACGAACAGCAAAAACGTCGGCGGCGCCTGCCGCACCTGCGTGGCGTAGAAAAATTTCAGCCGGTGACCCATCGCGCTGATGGGCTGACGGCGTTCGACGGCGTCGTTTATGGTGCGGTTCAGAATTGCAGTCGGGATTTTCTGCTGCAACTGCGCGGCAACGTAGCGGATGGCTTCGAGCAGCCGGTCCAGATGAAAACCGGATTTGGCCGACGTGAAAATCACCGGAGCGTAATCGAGGAAAAACAGTTTCCGCTGCACCCAGGCGGCGAACTCGCCGAGCGTGGTCAATTCCTTTGCCTGGCCCTCGGTGCGCTCCTTGCGATTGCGCCGCCCGATCTCCTCCTCGCGCGCCTTGAGAACCTGTGCCTCAAACAAATCCCATTTGTTGACGACGATGATGCAGGCCTTGCGGTTCTCCACGATGACATCGGCGATTTTTTTGTCCTGCTCGGTGATGCCCGCCTCGGCGTCAATCACCAGAACCGTGATGTCGCTGCGCTCGATGGAATCCTCGGAACGCTGGACGCTGAAAAATTCAATCGAATCGTCCACGCGCCGCGTCTTCCGCATCCCGGCGGTGTCAATCAGGATGTATTTCTCCGTGGCAGCGACGCCCCCGTCGCCGCTCCCGACTTTCACCTCGAACGGCACGTCAATGGCGTCGCGCGTCGTGCCGGGAATCGGCGTGACGATGACGCGCGACGATTGCGTGAGCGCGTTGATGATGGACGATTTGCCGACGTTGGGACGGCCAACGATGGCCAGTTTCAAAACCGAGTCCGCAGTCTTCAGTTCACTGTCCCCGGTCGTTTCGCCAGTCGGACTCTCGACTGTGGACTGTGGACTGTGGACTGGAAGCAAGGCAACCGCCGCGTCCATCAGATTCTGAATGCCTTCGCCGTGAATCGCGCTGACGGGGAAAATTTTCTCAAAGCCCAGCGCGGTAAATTCATCCGCGCCTTTTTCCGCGCGCTCGGTGTCCACTTTGTTGACCGCGACCAAAACCGGCTTGCCGCTGCGATGCAATTTCTCCGCCACTTCGCGGTCGAGCGGCACGACGCCTTCCTGCACGTTGACGACGAGGATGATTGCGCTGGCGGCTTCAATCGCCAGTTCCACCTGTTCGAGCGCGGCCTTGATGATGACGTCGTCGGATTTTTCGCGGCGCAACAGGCCGATGCCGCCGGTGTCCACCAGCGTGAAGGATTTTCCGCCCCACTCGGCCTCGGCGGTGACGCGGTCGCGCGTGACGCCGGGCTGGTCATGCACAATTGCAATCCGCTTCTTGATGATGCGATTGAACAGCGCGGACTTGCCGACATTTGGCCGTCCGACGATGGCGATTAAATTTGACACTCGCACATCATGGAGAAATTTCCGCGCGCGAGAAAGGCAAAAGCTTCAAGCAAGCTGCGATTTAGATTGCTTGCCCATCAAAATTTCAATTCATTTAGCCACAGATTGAACACGGATGAAAACGCATGAAGTTGATTCTTTTAGATCAAAATGCGATTTCAAATCTCGCATTCTCGCCTTCCAACGAATGGCTTGAAATTTTGAAATTGTTACAAAGTGGCGTGAAGAATAAAAAAATTCTTTGTCCTACGCCGCTCGAAACGATTAGCGAATCAATTCATCTTCCACGCTCAGACCGCGAGCGTATCGAAAATTTGTGCAATGAACTTTCATGCGGTTATTTCACTAAATTTTTCTGGCAAATAATTGCTCAAGAGATTCTCGCAAGAGTTAGGCCCGGCATGGATACCTCTTATTTGTTTTTGCCGCCCCCAATCCGTAACGAAAGCAGTGATTTTGAAGTTGAGTCGTTAGCGCAAAGAATATGGAAAGATAAAGACGGTTTTGAACAGGCGTGCGGCGCGTTTTTGAATCAATGACCTCAAGCGCGGGGTAATTACGCTACAAGGTTGGGGGCATTGTTATGTTTTGGTTGTTGGTTTTTTGTGGGCCGGTTTTCTGCTTTTGGTTTTCTT
>JBEKRA010000145.1:0-5934 GCA_049519195.1 Verrucomicrobiota bacterium | reverse complement strand
ACCGTTGCAGCTTGTAAATCAGCGAGCGCCGGCTGATGCCGAGCGCCTTCGCGGTTTCCGTGCGGTTGAAATTGTGCTGTTTGAGCGCGGCCAGAATCGCCTGCCGCTCGATCTCCTCCAGCCGTTCCAGCTCGGCGGCTTCCGGCGGCGCGGGCAGTTTCGCGGCGTCGCGCACGCGCTCCGGCAGATGCTCCGGCAAAATCATTTCGCTTTGGGAAAGCAAAATCGCCCGCTCCATCGCGTTGCGCAATTCGCGCACGTTGCCAGGCCACGGATAATTTTCCAGGCACACGACCGTCGCCCCGGCCAGCCGCGCGCGGCCCCGGGCGAATTCCGCCACAAACAAATTCGCCAGCGGCAAAATGTCCTCGCGCCGCTCGCGCAACGGACGGATGTTCAGCTCCACCACGTTCAGCCGGTAAAACAAATCCTCGCGGAAACGCCCGGCCTTCACCTCCTCCTCCAGATTCCGGTTGCTCGCGGCGAGGATGCGGACGTTTGTCTGGATTTCGCGGTTCGAGCCGACGCGTTGAAACGACCCGTTTTGCGTCACGCGCAATATTTTCGCCTGGAGCGCCGGCGACATCTCGGCAATTTCATCCAAAAAAATCGTTCCGCCGTTGGCTTCCTCGAAACGCCCGATGCGCTGGGCCGTCGCGCCGGTGAACGAACCTTTTTCGTGCCCGAACAATTCCGCTTCGAGCAGCGTTTCGGGAATCGCGGCGCAGTTGACCTTGGTCATCGGGCCGCCGGCGCGCGAACTCCACGCGTGAATCACATCCGCAACGACTTCCTTGCCGACACCGCTTTCGCCGGTGATGAGCACGCGCGTTTCCGACGGCGCGATCAGGGAAATGTCCTGGAACAGCGCCGCCATGGCCGGACTGCGCGCAATGACCTCCGGCGGCAAAATTTTGTCCTCGCGGTAACGCGGCGCGGCGGATTTGGCAACGCCCGTGGCCTGCTGGACGCTGACCAGCAATTCGTCGAGGTCAATCGGCTTGGCGAGATAATTGACAGCGCCATCGCGCATGGCCTCGACGGCATCGCGGATGTCGGTGTAGGCGGTGACGAGCAGGACGGGCAGCGCGGCGAACTGCTGGCGCACGCGCCGCAGCGTTTCAAGCCCGGACAACCCCGGCATCCGCACGTCGGAAATCATCATATCGAATTTCCCGGCGGCGAGGATTTCCAGCGCGCGTTCGCCGGAATCCGCCGTGACGGTTTCAAAGCCCTGCGTGCGCAAAAAGGAATCGAGCAGGCTGCGCTGGCCCGGATCGTCATCCACGATGAGGATGCGCGGTCCACCCTCCGCAGTATTGCTACGGAGGACGGGCGGTTTGACATGCTCGTCGCGCCGGAGCGGAGCGGCGGCGGAATTGTTTTTGCGCGGTTCGGTGGCCACGCGGGAAGGCTAGACAAATCAGACGGTGGCAAAAAGATTTTTCAGGATGAATTTCCGACTAGCGATTTTGTGTCAATACCAAGGATCCCTTGGTTCAGCGGCATTGCAGGCACATCGAAAGAATCAATGGCAGGAGCTAAAATTTCAATTAAGGCGTTTGCATGCGGTTTGGTAAAGTAGCTGGTATGAAAGCAATAAAGCCTTTTCAAAATATCTGTCTGGGAATTGCTGCTTTGGCGATGATCACTGGTTGTCACACCACTCCATCGTGGTATCGAGGCGACGGCCAGATCAAAAACACTTCATATTTTGCGGACGGTTCCATTTTTTGCTACACCACCGAGTATACAATCCGTTTGGCATCCTTCGATATGAGCACGAACATACAAAAGGAGTTCAACCTCGGAGAGTTAAGCTCTTTCCGTGAGCCAAGAATCACCGTCTGCATACGTTTCAAGGACCAATATCTGTGGAGTCATTTTACTGCGAAAGAAGCAAAGATGTTAGCCAAGTATGGCTGGCGGAATCTTGACAATGTGAAGGGCAGTTTCGGATATCGGCTCTCAAATCAATTTGGGACACTCATTGATCAACCCGAGACAATACTTAAAAACTATAACTGGGGCGGCGGACAGTCCGATTCAGAATTCGGATGGGAAACTGCAATCAGCAGCATCAACCACGACCACACCGAGATTCCCAAAGGAAGCAAGCTGAAGCTTTGGGTCTCATACACGGGCGATCCATCATTGACCAACCGCGCTGACTTCGTGGTTCTCTGGTCGTGGAGGTAAGCTTCCTGTCACTTGCAACCATTTGCCTTTCTTCTGTCAATCCGCCAGTTTCAAGTGGGTGATGCGGAAGATGGCGCCTTTGGGAGTGTTGCGGCGCGTCGGCAGACCGCCGCATACTTTTCCCTTTTTTTCAAATGGCGGCGCTGCCGAGACGCCGCCACGGATGGCCGCCTGCAAAGACCGGGTGGACAATTATTTACCGGTGGTAGGGCGGCGTTGCTGCGCCGCCCTGATGTTTGGGCTGCGGAGCACCGCAGCCCCACCAAATCAGCCGACAAGCGAGGTTTTTGGGGAAGGCAGATGGATGGTCCGGCCAGCCACCATGAACTCGCCTTCGCCCTGGTGATGAATCGTCCGGGGCCGTTTCCGCGCCGGGTCAATCCACGCTTGGACGACCTCCAGCACGAAGAAGTTGTATTTGTTGGCAAGCTTCCCATCCACGACCTTGCATTCCAGGCTGGCATAACACTCGGCAATGAGCGGGGCCTTGACGCACTCGGCGGCCACGGGCGTGAGGCCAAAGGTTTTGAACTTGTCCACTTGTTCGCCCGAAGCGTTCCCGTAGGCTACCACTTTTTCCAGCAGCTCGACTGTGGGGATGTTGATGACGCATTCCTTGGTTGCCCGCAAGGCTGCAAACGAAAAGTTCCGGTTGCTGACGACGCAGCCCACGAGCGGCGGCATGAACTCCATCATCAAATGCCACGACATGGGCATGACGTTCGCCCGACCGGCGCGGGACGTGGAGACCAGCACGACCGGTCCGGGTTCGAGCAGCCGATAGACTTCAGACAGTGGAAACAATTTTTTCTTCATCCGGGATTCCATAGTGTCAAAACTCTTTTCAGCCTTCAGCCTTCAGCTTTGTTTCTTCTGCCTTGCATATCTGGCGTGGGCGCTCGCAAACTCGCCTGCGGCGAGCGCGCCCATGATGGAGATTTCCCCGGCGAGAGCGGTGACGGTGCAAATCTCGGCGAATTTGCGGGCCGTCCCTTCGCCCACACAACCCAGCATGGCCAGACATTCACGGGCCGTGGGCAGATGCGTTCCGCCGCCGACCGTTCCGACAATGACGTTCGGCAACGTGACGGAGGCGTAAAGGTCTCCCTGCTCGGTGATGTCCATGTCGGTCAGGCCCGTGGACGCTTCCGAAACACAGGCGGCGTCCTGGCCGCAGGCGATGAACAGGGCCGCCAGCGCATTGGCATAGTGGCCTTGCACGCCGATGGACCCGCTCTGGGTTCCGCCCAGCAAGGCGGCGTGGCCGTATTGAATCATCTGGAACGGCGTCACGTGAATGATCTTCTTCAGGAGCGCCGCCGGGATGACCACCTCGGCAATCACCTTCTTCCCGCGGGCGGACAGGAACGAAAGCATGGTGGCCTTTTTGTCGCCGGACATGTTGCCCTCCACATACCATTGCATCGGCTTAACCGCGGCTTTTTCGACGAGGTAACGGCAGAGCGCGTCGGTGGCGATGGTGACCATGTTCTGTCCGGACGCATCACCGGTCTGGTAATCAAATCCAAGAAAAAGATTCCGGCCGGCCAGCGCGCTCCGGAGTTCAATGAACTTGCAATGGCCCGACGTTTTGGAAACGCGCTCCTGGAAAGTCGCCGATTCCTGCATGGCAAACTCCAGGAAAGAGCAGGCGTCAAAGGTGGACTTGAAGACGAAACACGGCGCCCGGGAAATGGTTTCCGTCAGGCACATGGCCGCCGCGCCGCCCGCGTGACTGATGACATACGCGCCCCGGTGATACGACGCCACGAGCGCGCCTTCATTGGTCGCCATGGGAACAAAAAAATCGCCGTGGGCCTCAACGCCGTTGATGCGCAGCGGGCCAATCACCGCCACCGGCACCTGGGCAAACCCGACGAGATTCTCAATGTTGTTGGCGAGCGTTTCCGGGGCCGGTTGCCCGACATCGCCCGCCAGACAATCCATGGCAATTCCCATTTGCTTGAGGAAGCCCTGACGTTTCTCCAGTCCGGCGGCAGTGTGGTCGTTGCACAGCGGCAACCGGTCGGCGAGCGGTTCCGAGTCGGGCAGGCGCGGAGACAGACGTTTCCGCAGTCCATCCGGATCTGACTGCTTGAGCAGTCGCTCCCGGATATTTTGAGCTGTGCGTTGGGATACGCTCATGGCGGGAAAGGCTAAAGGATAAACGCTAAATGCAAAAGTTATTTTCAGGGCCAACGGTCAAACCGTGCATCCATTTTCCGCCATCAGCTTTTAGCCTTTAGCCTTCGACCATGCAACGGCTCGTTTAAAATCCGGACATGCTCATTTTTCCGCTTCGCTGGTTTGATTTGCTATCGGCGGCAGTTATCCGGAATTCCCGAATAGTTGCCCCCGGCATAAGTTCGCCATCTTCGAAGATGTTTTGAATTGTCCGTTGACGGTGCAAACGGCCGTTTATGCTAAAATAGCGATGGCGACTGATCAACCAACCGCTTGGCTCCTTCAACCGTGTAAGTGGTCTGGCACTTGGGGCACCAAAGATAATACTCGAAATAAAAATCGCCCTTCGGTTTCTTGCGGGACGTTTGCTTGATGACAGGCGTTGAACATTTACCGCACGGATCGCCCGCCTGCATATCGGGGCGGACGCCATCGGTTTCGGGTTTATTCTCGTAACCGTCATCCACGGGAAGATTGGGCTGGTGCAGCGCGGCCATTGCGAGCTGGTCGCAACGCTCGTTTTCCGGATTGCCCGCGTGACCTTTCACCCAGCGGAATTCCACCTGATGCTTCTCGCAAAGCGGCAGCAGCCGTTCCCACAAATCACGGTTGGGCACGCGTTCGGTTTTGCTGTGCCACCACTTCTTCTTTTTCCACGACTCAACCCAGCCTTTGGCGACTGCATCCACCACATACTGCGAATCGCTGTTCAGCGTGACCTGGCACCGTTGCTTCAACATTTCGAGGCCGGCAATGACGGCGAAGATTTCCATCCGGTTATTGGTGGTCAAACGAAACCCGCCGCTGGCTTCCGCGCGCTTTTTAGGATGTAACAACACCACGCCATAACCGCCCGGGCCGGGATTGGGTTCGCACCCGCCGTCCGTGTAAATTTCTATGGACGGCATTGCGCCAGAGGTTGAATCGTCTTTCGTTTTCATGGTCGCCAGACATCAACATTGGTCGCCACGTTCAATAGAACGCGAAGAACGCATGAAAAACATCTATCCGCTTGCCTGATTTGCAGCGGCGATGGAAACTCAAGTAAGTATCCGGCGGGCCTTTTGGAAAACGAGACAAACTCCACACTTCACCAAGTGGACCTTTTTCCAAACTGCTTTCTTGAGTCAAATTCTTCTCTAACTTCACCAGCCATTCTGCAATAGAATCGGTTTGCACGTATCCAAGCATCCCGGCGGCATCATCATGTTCTGCGTAGTATTCGGACACGAATGCGCCAAGCCCTTCATCGTCGGTATATTCCTTGACTGAACCGCTGCGGTAAAGGCGTTTGGCCTCGATGCAGAATCGAATATTCGGCACGCGTGATTTGCTCACCAAACGAATATCCAGTTTCGGCCGGCGCTTTCCGCGACGGACTTTCCCTGTTTCTGGGTTCACCACATCATTGACCGGGTCTTGGTCATGCACTGAATAACGCGCCATCCACCGTTCAGTCGGCTGTTCTTCGGTGAGCAGTTTCATGTGCTTGCATAATTCTCCGGTGATGTCGTCTTCCTCCGCATTCGTGAAAGCGGACGGAGTCAAAGA
>JBEKRA010000144.1:0-5962 GCA_049519195.1 Verrucomicrobiota bacterium | reverse complement strand
GCTTATGACATGATCCTTGGCGACGGCGCAAAGGTGTTTGATTTGTCGCTGGAAAAACCGGAGTTGCGCGACCGCTATGGCCGCACCAAATTTGGCCAGTCCTGCCTCGCTGCGCGGAGGCTGGTCGAACACGGCGTTCCCTTCGTCACGATCAATTCGCCCGGCTGGGACACGCACAAGGAAAATTTCCAGGCCATGCGCCGGCAACTGCCGGACATGGACAAGGGCATGGCGGCCCTGCTCCAGGATTTGTCGGATCGCGGCCTGCTCGACAGCACCATCGTCTGGTGGAGCGGCGAGTTTGGCCGGACGCCGAAAATCCAGTGGGAGGAACCGTGGAACGGCGGACGCGGTCATTACGGAAAGGTTTTTTCCGCCGTGGTCGCCGGCGGCGGATTCAAGGGCGGCCGCGTTGTCGGCGCGTCGGACGCCAAAGGCGAGACGGTGAAGGAGCGGCCGGTGTATCCCGCTGACCTTATCGGCAGCATGTATCAACTGCTGGGCATTGACGGAAACGCGAAACTGCCGAATCCCTACGGCTTGGACACCCGCGTGATGCCCATGCCCGACGAAGGCGTGAAATCCGCCGGCTTGCTGAAGGAAATCATGCCGTCATGAATGTTGCTCATGAACTGAAAAGAGCCTGCGGCGGGCGCGATAGCGTCTTGGACTGCGGCAGTCCTCTGCCGCTTTCGATTGGCTGGCTACCGTTCCAAAAGCGCCAGAGGACTGGCGCACTCCAAAACTTGGCGGCAATTCGATTGGTCATTTGTTTTCTGGCGCTGGCGCTGGCACCGCTCGCCGAGGCGCAGCAAACGCCTCACATCGCCTATGTTTATCCGGCGGGCGGCAGGCAGGGAGCCGCGTGCAACGTGGTGATTGGAGGTCAATTTCTTTCCGGCATCACCAATTTTGCCGTGCTCATGGATGGCGATTTGGCGCGCGCAAAAATCGCCGCTTATGACCGGCCTTTGAAGCCCCAGGAACAGCAGGCGTTGAAGGAGGAGTTGGCCAAATTCCAGGAAAGACGGAAGAACGGCGGGCAACTTACCCAGATGGATCTCGCAAGAGTCGATGGAATCAAACGCGTGCTGACGCAATTCGGACGCCGGCCCGCCAATCCGGCCATCAGCGAATTCATGACGTTGCAACTCTCCCTGGCCACCAACACCACTCCCGGCGACCATGAAATCCGGGTGCGGACTCCTGGCGGATTGTCCAACCCGCTGAAGTTCTGTGTGGGACTGCTTCCAGAAACCTCCAAGCTGGATTGGAAAGCCGTGCCCAAGGATCGCGGCGGCACGGACCCCGCGATGCCGCGGCCTGCGGAGGCGACCGTGAGGCTGCCCGTCACCATCAACGGCCAGATCGCTCCGGCGGGCGTGGATCGTTATCATTTTTGGGCGCAACGGGGCCGGCAAATCATCATTGTAGTCGAGGCGCGGCGGCTGATTCCGTATCTGGCTGACGCCGTGCCGGGCTGGTTCGAGGCGGCGCTGACGATTTACGATTCCAAGGGCAATGAAGTGGCCAGCGCCGAGCGATACCGGTTTCACCCTGATCCCGTCATCCGCTTTGAAGCGCCTCATGACGGCACATACACCGTCGAGATTCATGATTCACTTTACCGCGGGCGCGAGGATTTCGTCTATCGCCTCACCATTGGCGAATTGCCGTTCGTGACGGACATTTTCCCGCCCGGCGGACCGGCGGGTGAAAAAACCGCCGTCGAATTATCCGGCTGGAATCTTACAACCCACACGCTGACGCTGGACAATACCGGCAAGGCGCCGGGCATTTATCCCGTTTCCATCACCCAGGATGGACGGCCTTCCAATCCCGTGCCATTCGCCGTGGACAATCTGCCGGAAATTCTTGAGCAGGAGCCGGACAATTCGCCGGAATCCGCGCAGTCCGTCGCGCTGCCGGTCATCATCAACGGACGGATTAATGAGCCGGGCGATGAAGACGTGTTCCGTTTTGAAGGCCGCGCCGGGCAGCAAATCGTCGCGGAGGTTTTGGCGCGGCGGCTGGATTCGCCGCTCGACTCGACGCTCAAGCTCACCGACGCCGCCGGCAAACAGCTCGCGTTCAACGACGATTACGACGACAAGGGTTCCGGCCTGGAAACGGACCACGCCGATTCCTATCTCACCGCCACCCTGCCGGCGGATGGGAATTATTACCTTCGCATCGCCGACGCCCAGCATCAAGGTGGCCGGGACTACACCTATCGCCTCCGCGTCAGCGCGCCGCGGCCCGACTTCGCGTTGCGCGTGGTGCCGTCGGGCCTCAACGTCCGTGCCGGCTTGAGCATTCCCGTAACGGTGTTTGCGCTGCGGAAGGATGGATTCACCAACGCGATCGAGTTGCGCCTGAAAAACGCGCCGGCGGGATTTTCGTTGAGCGGCGCGCTAATTCCGGCGAACCAGGACAAGGCGCAGTTCACCTTGAAAGCGCCGCCGCAGGCCGGGAATGAAATGATGCCCCTTTCCTTGGAAGGCAGCGCCGAAATCGCGGGGCAAACAATTGTCCACCCGGCCGTGCCGGCGGAAGACATGATGCAGGCGTTCGCCTACCGGCATCTCGTTCCCGCGCGGGAACTGGAAGTCGCCGTGGCGGACAACCCGCGTCCGTTTGCCAGCAACTCCATCAAAATTTTGAGCGCGACGCCGGTGAAAATTCCCGCCGGCGGAACGGCCCGCGTCCGGGTGGCCACGCCCGGCAATAATTTCTCAAACCGGTTTGAGCTTGAGTTGAGCGGCGCGCCCGCCGGCATCTCCATTCAAAGCGTTTCGCCGGTTGAGGGCGGCATGGAAATTATGCTGGAATGTGCGGAGACAAATACACCGTCTGTCACCGCCGGCAACCTGATTGTGAATGTCCTGCCAAAAATAGCGCCAGCCACCCCGGCGGCGACCCGGCCCAAAAACCAGCGCCGCAATCCGGTGGGCGCCTTGCCTGCCATCCCATTTGTGGTCGTCGCCAAATAAGCCCAGGATTCATTGGCTGAAACCACGAATGCGCAATTCCGCCCCGCGCTTGCGGATTTATTCTAATAAACCGCCGGCTCATGTGTCGTAACTTATGAATACGACGTCCTTTGGAATTGGATGGCTGGATGATCCCAGCTAGAATGTGGAGACTCGCCTAAAATGGCCGTGATGCGACCAGACGAAACCAGCGCCGAGCCGCCCGGGTGGGAAACGATCGAGGAGCTGTTCGCAGCTCTGGAGTCGCCGCTTTTGGGTTACGCGCTGCGTTACACCGGCGAACTCGCGCCGGCGGAGGACGTGGTTCAGGAAGCGTTCATGAAACTTCACGCCCAGTTTGAATCGGTCACAAAGCCGCGCCAGTGGCTTTACCGCACCGTCCACAACCTCGCGCTCAACCAGCGCCGCGCGGCGGGCAAAACAGTTTCGCTCGATCAACCTTCCGGTGATGAAAAATCATCCGCCGCCGAGACTACAGACCCGGCCCTGTTGCCGGACGAGCAAATCATCCGGCTCGAAGGCATCGGCCTGGTGCGGTTGAGCCTGGAGACGCTCGACGAACGCAGCCGCGAGCTGGTGAAGTTGAAATTCAACGACGAGCTTTCCTACAAGGACATCGCCGCGCGCACCGGGCTGACGGCCGGCAACGTCGGTTTCATTTTGCATCACGCGCTGAAAACCATCGCCGCCGAACTGGCGAAAACGGGAGTTGTGCCATGAACCGGATGGAAAAACATTCAACATTCAACATTCAACGCTCAACGCCCAAGGGGTCGCCGCGCGTGCGTTCCGTTGAATGTTGGGAGTTGAATGTTGAATGTTCGATGTTTCCCCGCCAATCGTCATGAACCCGGACAAACCTTCACGCGAACAAATCGAGGCGCGCATCACCGCGCTGCTGCTGGGCGAACTGCCCGCCGAGGAGGCCGAGCTGCTGCGCTGGACGATTTCGCAGGACGCCGAATTGCAGAAACTGCACGGCCGCCTTTTGCTCACCATCGGCCTGGTGCGCGAGGTCGTCGGGCATCCGGAGGAGGCCTCCGCGGAGAAGGCCGTTCCGCGCAACCTTTCCGACGAACGCCGCCAGAAGCTGCTCGCGTATTTCAAGACGCCGCGCCCGCGCCAGGCTTCCGGGGAATTGTTCTGGCTTAAGCGGATTGAAGTGCGCCCACTGGTCACCGCGCTGGCGCTGGTGGCCATTCTTGGAATGCTCGCGGCGATGTTTTTGCCGGCGCTGGCGTCTGCCAAGCGCAAGGCGCAAAACGTCACGGCGTTGAGCATGGCAAAACAAAAGGCGTTGGAAGAAAGAATACAGGCGGAAGAAAATCCTCCGGCCAGCGTTCGTGCTGCTCCTTTGCCTGTTGCAGTCATGCCTCCACCACCGCCAGCAGTTACATTGGCTGTCGCACCGCCACCGCCGACAGAAATTGTTTTGCCCAGAGGTGGTGAGCCGACTTCAATTGAATCGGAAAAAGGCACAGTCTTATCAGCGCAAATCGTTGGTTACGCAAATTCAGCCGTGCCGGCAACGCCGCAAGCCCAAGCGACACCAAACGTCGCTCTTTCGCTGGGCAGAGCGGTTGACGTTGGCGACCTATTTGATCGCAAACAAAGCAAAACCGAAAATGCGGGAGTCATCAGCGAATTGGCGCGCAGCGGCGGCAACAGTGGCGGTAATGGCGGAGGAGGCGGTGGGTTTGGGGGATTCGGCATTGGCGGCGCCAGTTCGTCGCAAAACAGCGCGCTCCAGCAACGCCAGCAGAACGGCGTGACCACGATGAGCTCGACCACTGCCAACAGCGGAATTGGCGGCGTGAGTGGAGTTGGCGGTGGCAGTGCCGAAACGAGCGTTGTTAATAAAAGAGTCGATCAATTTGGAATAGCGGAGCCAGTGGCAAACGCAACTCCGACCGACACAACACTGGCTTGGAACGTTTCCGTCACCGACCGTTCGCGAACAGAAAATCAATCGGAAAATGACTGGCATGGTGGAACCTCGCTCGGCCCGGTTCCCAACGGTGGTGACGTAGCCGCCTTGCAGAACAAGTCACAGATTGTCGGTGGAGAAACATTTTATCGAAGCCAAAACGGCGAGGTTGCTGCGGAAAAAGAAAAAACGCCGGTTTTGGGTGATGCGCCGCTGGTGGGCAGGTGGTTTGCCAGCAGCGCAACGGCTCCGACGGCGGCCCCCGCTCCATCCAGCGCACCCGCCCGGCCAGAAATGTTTTTCAAACTTTCGGAGCCAGGGCCGGAAAATATGGCGGAAAACTCGACGGGACAGCCAAAATCCAGTAGTAGCGCGGAGAGATTGAATGGAGTCAACACTTTCACCGGCGGAGCGGTCGTCAATGCCGGCGCGCTGACGCTCGATGATTTGGAAACCATCGATGGCAGGACAACCGGCAAAGGCGACAGGCTGAATCTCGGCGTGGCAATGCAAGAAAGCCGCGCGCAAAACGCGCTGGGTTTGCCTACAGAATCGGCAAATAAAAACGGTGATTTGGCCTACAATAATTCCGGCCAGATGCTCGCCAGCGGCTTGAGAAATGACCAAAACGGAGAAGTGCTCCAAGCTGAACTTGCCAGAAGGCCAAGCCGGCAAATGCTGATTGAATCGGCGCATCGTTTGGACGGAGACACAAACAATAATCCGGCTCCAGCGCCCGTCGTTGCAATGGCCACCACACAGCCAGGCATGGTTGCTCGATTTGCATATGCATATGTAGTCACAAATGCCGTCTCGCTCAACGTGTCTGCGAGCACTCAAAAGGTGGAATTGAGTGATTCGTTGCAGCCGGCTCCTGCGGCAGTTATAGCGGATCGCCAGGTTCTAAAACCGCCACAGCCAGCGCCCATTCCCCAGCCCGAATTTCTGACGCGCGAGAATGCGTTCTCCACGTTTTCGATGAACGTCAGCGACGTGTCGTTCAAGCTCGCCCAGGCCAGCCTGCAAAATGGCCGGATGCCTG
>JBEKRA010000143.1:0-5986 GCA_049519195.1 Verrucomicrobiota bacterium | reverse complement strand
GGACGCAAAGAAACAAAAAAACCTGCCGGAGCGCGGACGGCTCGCCCGCGCTCCTTTCAGTTTTGCTTTGCGCCTGCGCGCCTTTGCGTTAAAAACTCCGGCGATGATTTCCAAGGGCACCCAAGCCGGTTTGCGCCGCGCCTACGAACTCATGCGCGCTCGTGCGGGCCATCAGCATTGGTGGCCGGGCGAAACGCCGTTTGAAGTCTGTGTCGGCGCGATTCTGACGCAGAACACGGCCTGGACAAACGTCGAGCGCGCCATCGCCAATCTCAAGGCGGCGCGCGTGCTGGAACCGGGAAAGTTGTTTGCGCTGCCGGAATCGAAACTGGCGGAACTGATCCGGCCAGCCGGATATTTCAACGTCAAGGCGCGTCGGCTGCGCTCGTTTCTGCGCGTGCTGGCCGGAGAATTTGGCGGCGATTTGGGAAAACTCTTTGCGGGCGAAACTTCAGCCGTCCGCGAGCGGCTGCTGGCAATCCACGGAGTCGGGCCGGAGACGGCGGACAGCCTGTTGCTTTACGCCGGAGGCCATTGCAGTTTCGTGATTGACGCCTACACGAAGCGGATTTTTTCGAGGCACGGGTGGAGTCCACAGTCCAGAGTCCACAGTCCGAAGTCGGCGGGCGATTATGACGAATTGAAATTGCTTTGCGAGTCGGCGTTGAATCATAAGACCGGCGCGGCGCGGCTGGATTACTGGCAGGATTATCACGCGCAACTGGTGATGGTCGGGAAGCATTTTTGCCGGACGCGCGCGCCGCGTTGCGACGGGTGCCCGCTCAAGCCGCTGTTGCCACCGAATGCGAAGATGCTGTCCGCGCGAAGTTGATTGGTGTTGGAGTTCAAGCTTCAGCTTGTTCCGGCGTCAAGCAAGCCAAAGCTCCAACGCGCTCCAATTGTCCGCTTGTTTTTGCCGTTATTGTCCTTAACAATCTGCGCGTCGCCAGCATGAACCAGACGCTTGTCATCGTGCCTACCGTCAATGAGCGGGAAAATCTCCCGCGCATCGCGCAACGGCTTTTGTCGCTGCCCGTCGCGGTGGACCTGCTCGTTGTGGACGGCAATTCGACCGACGGCACGGGGACAATCGCGGACGAACTCGCCGCGAAACACCCGCAGATTCATGTCCTGCACGAGCAGAAAAAAAACGGGTTGGGCCGCGCCTACATCGCCGGCTTCAAGTGGGCGCTGGAAAGAAATTACGAATTCATTTTTGAGATGGATTCCGACCTTTCGCACGATCCGGAGGAGGTTCCAAATTTTCTCAAGGCCGCGCAAAGTGCCGACCTCGTGCTCGGTTCGCGTTACACCGGCGGCGTGCGTGTGCTGAACTGGCCGCTCAAACGGCTGATGCTTAGCCGCTGCGCCGGGATTTATGTCTGGATTGTCACAGGCATGCCGTTCACCGACCCGACCAGCGGTTTCAAATGTTTCCGCCGCCGCGCGCTGCAAGCCATCAATCTGGACGATGTCCGCTCCAAACAATATAGCTTCCAGATTGAAATGACCCACCGGCTCTGGCGCGACGGATTCAAAGTGGCCGAAATGCCCATCACGTTCACCGAGCGGGTCGAGGGCAAGTCCAAACTTTCGCGCGGTGTCGTCGCCGAAGCCTTCTGGATGGTCTGGTGGTTGTGGCTGCAAAACTGCCTGCGCCGCTGGCCGCGCAAAAAGACCTGAACATTTTGGCCGCCGATTCGTCCAATCCGGAGTGAAATGGCATTTGCCATAAAATCAAACGGGTTCGCAACATTGTTGACGCCGGCTCAATCCTCTTTTCCGTCGTGGCAACCTTTGCCGCAATGCCGAAAGCGGGAGACGCCGCGCCGTCATTTGAAGGCCAGGATCAGGACGGCAAAACCGTCAAGTTCGCCGATCTGACCTGCAAGAAAATCGTGCTGCTGCATTTTTATCCGAAGGATCAGATGCCCGGCTGCACCAAGGAGGCATGCGGTTTCCGCGACCGCATGGACGATTTGCAGAAGAACAACGTCGAAATCATCGGCGCCAGCTTTGATTCTATCGAAAGCCACAAGCAATTCATCGCCAAGTATATTTTGAATTTCACCCTGCTCGCCGACACGGACGGAAAAGGCTGCGCATCCACACAAGCATAATGTGTTCTGTGCTTGCAATGTTTGTGAAGATGATTTGTAGTGGCGGTCATAGATAGATGGAAAACTTATGAAATTACGCATTTGTTTGCTGATATCGTTGACTTTACTCGCCCTTTTGTATCAGGCCGCTGCACAAGTCAGCTTCACGCTCGCATCCTCACCGGTTGTTGGCCTTAATCCCTCATCGGTCGTAGCGATGGACGTTTACGGCAATGGCAAGCTGGATTTGATCGTTTTGAGTGCCGGATATAATGGTCTGGGTGGTCCGGTTTTTGGCACCCTTACTGTGTTGACCAACAGTGGGTGCGGTATGTTTGGCTCCAACGCCACTTACACCATGCCAAACGTGCCTTGGACCGTCGTGGCGGCGGATGTGAACGGGGATGGCAAACCGGATTTGATTTGTGCGGATGGCAGGAACTCTGCACTTTCAGTATTGACCAACAACGGGAGCGGTATCTTTGGCTCGAATGCCACATACACCGTGGGCTATGGATCTTATTGGGTCGAGGCGGCGGATGTCAATGGGGATGGCAAGGTGGACTTGATTAGTGCAAACGGTGGAGGCACAACGATTACAGTGTTGACCAACAATGGGAGCGGCATCTTTGGCTCGAATGCCACATACGCCGTGGGCTATATGCCTCAATCGGTCGTTGCTGTGGATGTCAATGGAGATGGGAAGGTGGATTTGATTTGTGCGTTTTCCGGTAATCCATTTGGAGTTACGGTGTTGACGAACAATGGCATCGGCATTTTTGGTTCTAACGCCACCTACACCATTTGCGGTCGGCCTGATTTGGTCATGGCGGCGGATGTGAACGTGGATGGTAAACCAGATTTGATTTCCGTGAATAGAGATGACAACACGCTTACAGTATTAACCAACAATGGCATCGGCGTCTTTGGCTCCAACGCCACCTACACCGTGGGTGACAATTGTCAATCGGTTGTGGCGGCGGATGTGAATGGCGATGGCAAACTGGATTTAATCTGTGCGAATTTCGGTGAGAATGGACTTGGTGGCAACATAACAGTGTTGACCAACGACGGCAGCGGTGGCTTTGTGTTCGCTTCAACGCTCAACGTTGGTATGACTGTTCAAGCGGTCATGGCTGCGGATATCAACGGCGACGGCAAGGAGGATTTGATCAGTGCGAATTTGAGTGGATATTCAGGCACTCTTTCCGTGTTGATCAACAATACAGCTTTCCCGCCGCCGACTTTCCCGCCGCCGGTGGCCATCCATTTTCAATCTCAAGGCATGCTCCTCGTGTCGTGGCCGTCGGCTTCGGCAGGCTGGTCGTTGCAACAGAATCCAGATTTGACGACGGCGAATTGGGGTCCGAGTGGCTACAGCGGCTATGGTATCTCGGACGACGGGACAAACAAGAGCCTCACCATACTACCAACATCTGGAAATTTATTTTTCCGCATTTTGCATCCTTGACGTCGCTAAGCGAAAAAAACTTTTGCCCGCGCGTTTTGCTTTCTAGACTGAACGCGTGCCTCTCAAAATCGGCGACAAACTTTCCTTGACGATCCACGACATCGCGTTCGGCGGCGAAGGCGTCGGGCGCGTGGATGATTTCGTCGTGTTCGTGCCGTTCGTGATGGCCGGCGAAACCGTCGCCGCCGAAATCACCGAGGTCAAAAAGAATTTTGCGCGGGCGAAATTGCTGCGCGTGGAGAAGCCGTCGCCGGAGCGCGTTGATCCGGAGTGCCGCTATTTCGGCGCGTGCGGCGGCTGCCAGTATCAGCACGCCGCCTACCCGGCGCAGTTGCGGTTGAAGCACAAGCAGATTTCGGATTTGTTCGAGCGCGTCGGAAAAATTCCGTCGGACAAAATCGCGCCGGTCATTCCGTGTCCGCAGCCTTACGGCTACCGCAATCGCATCATGATCCGCAGCCAGTGGAACAAGCCGGAGCAGAAATTGAACATCGGCTTCATCCGCGCCGACTGCGGGCTGGTCGAGGACATCGAGGAATGCAAAATCGCCGAGCCGGCTTTGAACGAGCAAATCCGGCATGTCCGCGCACATCCGCCGCCGAAGGGCGGAATCAAGGTCGTGCTGCGGGTGCAGCCGGAAAACTGGGACGTGCCGCCCGATTCATTTTTCCAGAACAATTTTTTCCTGCTACCGAAACTGGTGGAAGTCATCCGGGGATTTTTGCGGGACGTTGGAGTTCAAGCTTCAGCTTGTTCTGAACTTTCACAATTGCCTCCGGAAGAGCAAGCTGAAGCTTGGACTCCAACAAAAAATTTGATTGATTTGTATTGCGGCGTCGGATTTTTCGGCATCGAGCTGGCGGGAGCGGTTGGGTCGTTTGCCGGCGTCGAATATGACCAGCGCGCCATCCAGTCGGCGCGCAAAAACGCCGCGGCGCGGAACATTGCCAACGGCGAATTTGTGGCTGCCAGGGCCGAGGAGGTTTTGCCGGAACTGCTGAAAAAGTTTTCGCCGGAGAAAACGGCGGTGATTCTGGATCCGCCGCGCAAGGGTTGTCAGCCGGAAATCCTGCAATGGCTGCGCGAGGCGGGGCCGGCGCAGGTCATTTACGTGTCGTGCCATCCAGCGACGATGGCGCGGGACTTGAACGTTTTGTGCGACGGCGGTGTCTTTGACTTGGCGGGGGTGCAGCCGCTGGACATGTTTCCGCAGACGCAGCACGTGGAGTGCGTGGCGGATTTGCGCGCGGGACAAAACCTTGCCAAACGGTAAAATATGGGTTCAACTGGTTCAACTCATGGCTATTGAAACGCAAACTGACCCGCGGAGGAATTTTGTTCCGCGCTGGCTGCCCTGGCTGCTGGCGGCGGGGATGCTGCTGGTCTTCTGGCTGACGCTGAACCGCGGGGTGTCCCTGTTCAATCTTGCCGCCGTGGCCAAAACATCCGGCTGGACGTGGCAGCCGGAGGTGTTTAATCCCTTGGCCTTTCTGGTCACCTGTCCGCTCCGCTGGCTGCCCGCGCCGGTGGTTCCGTTCGCGCTGAATTTGTTTTCCGCCGTTTGCGCGGCGCTGGTGCTCGGCCTGCTGGCGCGGTCCGTGGCGTTGCTGCCGCAAGATCGGACGGACGCGCAGCGCGAGAGAGAAACGAGTGATTTTTCGTTTCTGACGACTGGCAGCGCGTGGCTGCCGCCGCTGCTGGCCGTGCTGATCTGCGGTTTGCAACTCACGTTTTGGGAGAGCGCGACCAACTGGACGGGCGAGATGTTGGACTTGCTGCTGTTCGCGGCCGTGATCTGGTTGCTGCTGGAATACCGGCTGGACGAATGCGAATGGCGTTTGTATGCGGCCGCGTTCGTTTTTGGCGCGGGGATGGCGGACGATTGGGGGATGGTGGGTTTTTTCCCGCTGTTTCTGGCGGTGATTGTGGCGCTGCGGGGCTTGAGCTTTTTCAAATTGCGCTTTCTGGGGCGGATGCTGCTGTGCGGGCTGGCGGGGCTGTCGTTCTTCCTGCTGCTGCCGCTGCTGGCGGTGGCCTCCCACAAAATGCCGGTCACCTTCTGGCAGTTGTTGAAGTTCAACCTGGTGCCGGCGTATGGCGTTTTGCACGCCTACTTGACCTACGGTTTTCACCCGCAACTGTATCTTGAACAACTTTCCCTGCTGCTGGCTTACCTGATGCCGCTGTTCGTGCTGTCAATCCGCTGGAAATCGTCCTTCGGCGACGACAGCCGGATTGGCATGGCGCTGACAGGTTTCATTTTTCATCTGATTCACGCCGTATTTCTGGCGGTGTGCGTCTGGCTGTTATTTGATCCGCCGTTCAGCCCCCGGCACAAAGGGTTTGGCATGCTGTTTTACTACCTCATTGCCTTGAGCGGCGGTTATTACAGCGGCTATTTCCTGCTGGTTTTTGG
>JBEKRA010000142.1:0-6123 GCA_049519195.1 Verrucomicrobiota bacterium | reverse complement strand
CAGGTCGCGCCCGAAGTCATCGCCAAGGAACGCGAAATTGCCATGCAATCGGATCGTTTCAAAGGCAAGCCGGCGCAGGCAATGGAAAAAATCATGCAGGGCGTTCTGGAAAAATTTTACCAGCTTTACTGCCTCGTGGACCAGGGCTTTGTGAAGCGCAACTCCGAGGTGAGCGTCAAGGAACACGTCGCGCAAACCGCCAAGCAGCTTGGCGATGAAGTCACCATCCGCCGCTTCGTGCGGTTTCAGGTGGGCGAGAGCGTGTAAAAAATCTCAAGGCAAAATTGCAAAGGCGTCCAGCGATGGACGCCTTTTTTCTGGAAATCTGTTTAGAGTGGTTTCAAAAATTCTGTGGCCACCAAGGCGGTTTCGGGCGAACGAATTGCGCGTCAGCGTCGTGGACTGCGGCAGCCCTCTGCCGCTTTGCGTCGCCCGCCTTCCGGTGAAAAAGCGGCAGAGGGCTGGCCGCAGTCCAAAACCTCGCGGAATCATCCGCCGGCTTTCAGGTGCGGCCACAGTTTTTGTTAAACCGCTATAAAGCGGGATTGGGCTGTGCGACCGTTCTGGCATCGCAGTCATCTGGCATCTTCATCTTTGTCCAAGCCGGAGCGGGTAGCTGCGACGGGGGCGTCGCAGCTACGCGCATCGCCGCTTCACTTTTCAACTGCATGGTTCCTGCCAAGACCCTTCCACCGTCGGTCAGGAAAGGCGGCTTTGATTTGACCGTGCGCGTCCGGCTGTGGAAAATTTGTGTTTGCGAAACGGGCCAAGACGTGGTTTTTTATACCGACAGCGAAACCTTTTATCACTTCTAAAATTATGCGCATGAAAATACATTCCTGTTTCCGGCAACTTTGGATATTCACCGTGGTGTGCGGACTGGCGGGCGCGGCGTGGCTGCGCGCGAACGCCGCAGAGCCGACGGCGTTCCAGTTGATCAAGGCGGGCAACCAGTTCGTCGGCGAGCCGAGCAAGGACAAGGTGCTCCGTATTTACTCGGACAAATCGCTCGTCGGCCTGACGCCGGGCGTCTGGCATGTGGATTATTTCGACCCGGACGCGAAAGGCAAGGTGGTCGAGGTCAAGGTCGGCGCCGGGCTGAAGCTGGAAGTGAACCGGCCGTTGAAACTCTTCGGCGGCGGCGGCAAGGAAGGCAATGTTTTTGATCTCAAGAAATTGAAGACGGATTCGGACGCCGCCCTGCGAATCGCCACGTCGCTGGAATTGCTCAAGCCGTTGACCTTGAAGAACACGCAGATGTGGCTGTCGCGCGGCGACGACGGCCTGTTCTGGAAGGTGCGGATTTGGGCCGCCAAACTGAACGACGCCACTGCCACCGCCGAAATCGGCGACGTGTATATTTCCCCCGAGGACGGCAAGGTCGTCCGCGCGGATTTGAAAGTGGCTCGCGTTCAATAGCACGCTTTGATTTGACGTTTCCCGCGGCAGTTGCTAAAAATTGCCCGATGCCGCGCGCGCCACAACCAACCGCATGACAATGCCCAAACCGCCAAAATTTTCCCGTGTCCTGATCAAGTTGAGCGGAGAGGCGCTTGGCGGCAAAGACGGCGTGGGCATTTCTCCCGAAGCGGTGCAACACCTGGCCCTGCAAATCCGCGAGGTGCGCGAACTGGGCGTGCAGGTGGTGATTGTCGTTGGTGGAGGGAACATTTTCCGCGGCTTGTCCGGCAGCGAACGGGGCATCGAGCGCGCCACGGGCGATTACATGGGCATGTTGGGAACCATCATCAACGCGCTGGCGTTGCAGGACGCGCTGGAAAAGCTCGGCTGCCCGACGCGCGTGCAAAGCGCCATCGTGATGTCGCAGATCGCCGAGCCGTTCATCCGCCGCCGCGCGGTGCGGCATCTTGAAAAGGGCCGGGTGGTCATCTTCGGCGGCGGGACGGGCAATCCCTATTTTTCCACCGACACCGCCGCCGCGCTGCGCGCCAACGAAATCGGCGCGGAGGTGATCTTGAAGGCGACCAAGGTGGACGGCATTTACGACAGCGACCCGAAGAAAAATCCGAAGGCGAAGCGGTTCGCGGAAATTTCCTATCTCGACGCGCTGCAAAAGCGGCTGCAAGTGATGGATTCCACGGCGTTCTCGCTGTGCATGGACAACAAAATGCCCATCGTCGTTTTCGACTTCTTCAAGCCGCACAATCTCCGCCGCGCGGTCTTGGGCGAGAAAGTGGGCACGCTGGTCAGTTGATCTTCTTTGGGAGCGGTGGAGATTAAGCGGTTTCAAAAATTCTGTGGCCACCAGGCGGTTTTAGGCGAACGAATAGCGCGTCAGCGTCTCTTGGACTGATACGGCAACCCTTTCGCAGCGCGCCAGCGGCTGCCGCTTTGCGTCGCCGAACTTGGGTGGAAAAGCGGCAGGGGGCTGCCGCAGTCCACAAAACCTCGCGGAATCATCCAGCCGGCTTTCAGAGCGGGGCCACAGTTTTTGTCAAACCGCTTCTAAAAGTTTTCGGGGGGGCGAATTAATCACTTTCTGTAAGTGCCATGTTGGGACATCCATATCGTATCCCCGTCTCCTGCTGCACCTACCGTAGGATGCAAAAATATGCCGTGCCATTCTTGGAGTCCCGCATGGCCATCAGCAAAGGAGAATGACGTGAAATGGCCATGACTGCTCGCCGGCGTGTCATTTACAGTAGGCAAGGGGGTTTCATTGTGAAATACAAACCATCCATCATTAAGACTCAACGGATTTTCGTCCAGAAACACAAAGCAATCTGAAGCCGATAACTTGCCCCCAAAATCTGAAAATTTCGCGAAAACCCTGTAATTTGATTGACCGGGATCGCCAATGCCTGTTCCATCCACAAACACATTCGCCGAACACGACCGGACGCGCGGCACGAGCCACTTCGGGTCAGGGTATGTATCGGCGGGGCAATGATATACTTTGGCTGCGTTTGCATACGTTCCAATGGAACCCTGCAATGTGTATGTAGTCCCACCGAACGTCCCTGTTCTCCCCTGCACTCCAAGAAAAAAGGGATTGGTTGCGCATCCAACGGGGTTTTCTCCAACGTTGTTGTTCCAAGGAGTGGAAGAGCTAAAGGTGCCAGCCTCCCAATTCAGTGTATTGCCACCCGCAAGCGTGACGTTCGCCGGCACCTTATCTTCGTTGTTAGCTCCATACATTATTGCGGCCAATTGCAACTGTTTCATATTGCTGATGCAACTGATTCCTTTCGCCCTGTCTTTGGCCGAGGACAAAGCCGGCAAAAGCAAGGCGGCAAGTATGGCGATGATCGCGATAACGACCAACAGTTCGATCAAGGTGAAACCCTGTCCGCTTCCTTTGGAAGCAGACTGGCAACCTGGACCACGTTTGATATTTCCTAGTAATTGATTCATGATGAAAACCAAAACTAACATGAACCGGGGCGCAACGCAATACGACAAATTACATATTGCCAGATGACCGGACGACCTGATACAATCAAAAGCCGGTTGATTTTTTTTGTTTGTCTTGGATCAATTGGTTGGAGTTCTTCATTCCTTTCCCGCCCAAACCCGCAAAAAAGCCGGGCACGCTTGTTTCGTGATTTGAGACCTCTGCAAAACTCCCGGGAGCGCCGGCATCTTGCCGGCGAGTTGTGCTTCTTCAACCATTCGCCGGCTGGAAGCCGGCGCTCCCAGTGAGGCGCCGAGTTTTGCAAAGGTCTCGATTTGTTAATTTGTTCAATCGGCGCGTAAAAACGCTTTAACGATTCAGAACTCCAACGATTTTAATTGCCTTTTGGCCGGAAGAATCGAATCGTAAAACCGTGCTTTTCGCCTCGCGGCGACAGGCCAAGGAGAGCCTCGTCCTGTCGAATTGGGCCGCGCCAGCGGGGCCGATTTGCGGACGGACACCACCCAAAATGTGTCAATAAAACCAGTATGGTGGGGCGGTGTTTCCACCATTCTCCCAACCGCACAGCATATCCGGTTGGGTGTGCATTTCCACGTGGCCATCAGCATACGCCGCGTTCACGCCTCTCAAAACGTCGTTGAAAAAATGGGCCGTGTTGGGGCAGATATCTTTGGGATTGGACGACGCCACACCGGATGAAGGTGGAATAATAGTTCCCAAGCCGCCATAAGCTCCGGAACCCGCGGTCGTATCCGTGCTGGACAAGGCCTTGCAGCTGACGAACGGCACCCGGTTCCAAGAAGGCTTTCCCGGTGCCGAGGGATAACCGTATTGGCCAACGGGGGTGTTCTGCATCCAGGTTGGCTGCGGAGACAGTGTTAATGGATCTGGTCCCGGACGACCACTGCGCGGCACCCACCAATTGTGATTAATGATGCCTTCTTTACCGTAACTATTATTGGCGAAAGAATCTTGAAGGTCGGCAAGCGTGACGATGGGAACGGCAGTATTGGGACTACCACGAGCTGCTCCGAGTGATTTTTCCGCAGCGATGTATTCATCGGGGCGCACGGGATCAAACCACATCGGGACGGTCAATCCATATTTCCCAAGACGAGGGACCATAAGGGAATTGACATCCCATAAATAAGAGCCGGGCCCACCAAAGTCCGGCAGGCGGCCCTGTTGGTCGTCGTTAGCATACATATTGACTGTCAAAGTCCACTGCCTCATGTTCGACGTGCAATTGGTTACTTTAGCCGCGAACTTGGCTCTCGCCAGCGCCGGCAGGAGCAGCGCCGCCAGAATGGCGATTATGGCAATCACAACCAGCAGCTCAATCAAGGTGAAACCCTGTCCGTTTCCTTTGGAAGCAGGCTGCCAACATGAACCACATTTGGTGTTTCCTAGTAATTGATTCATGATGAAAGCCAAAACTAACATGAACCGTGGCGCAACGCAATACGACAAATTACATATTGCCAGATGACCTGATGACATGATAGAATCAAAAACCGGTTGATTTTTTTGTTTGTCTTGGATCAATTGGTTGGAATTCTTCATTCCTTCCCCGCCTAAACCCGCAAAAAAACCGGACCCGCGGGTTTCGTGATTTGAGACCTCTGCAAAACTCCCGGGAGCGCCGGCATCTTGCCGGCGAGTTGTGCTTCTTCAACCATTCGCCGGCTGGAAGCCAGCGCTCCCAGTGAGGCGCAGAGTTTTGCAGAGGTCTCGATTTGTCAATTTCTTCAATCGGCGCGTAAAAACGCTTTTGAGCGCATTAATTATTCTACAGCCGTTTTTCAGCCAGCAATTACCCCGTTGCCGGAGAAAAGCGGTGCTGAAGTCACCGCAATCCAAACGCTTCGCGAGGACCGAGCCTGGGCGAACCGCGCGGAGCGTCTGGACTGCGGCGGTTGACCGCCGCTTTCGAGCGTCGGAGAACATGCCATCCAGACACTATTTTGCTGCTACAGTTTTGTTGAATCTGCTTTAACGATTTTCATTGCCTTTTGGCCGGGAGAATCGAATCGTAAAACCGTGATATTCGCCTCGCGACAAGATGCCGGGCGGCAGCTCGGCGAGTTTCTGCGCAAACGCGGCATTTCCGCCGATGGTGTTCTGGGCCTGCCGCGCGGCGGCGTGGTCGTGGCCGCCGAAGTGGCGCGCGCATTGCAACGCCCGCTCGACGCGCTCGTCGTCCGCAAAATCGGGCATCCATGGCAGCGCGAATTTGCCGTCGGCGCGCTGGCCGAACCGGATGTCGTCATTTTCGACGAATCGCTCAAATGGAAAAATCCGCTGGCGCGCGCGGAACTGGATGACGTGATTGCGGAGGAAAAGGAACGGCTGCGGGCATATTGTTCGCAGTTTCACCGCGATTCGGCGCCGGTGCTGGAAGGCAAAATCATTGTGCTCGTGGACGATGGCCTGGCCACGGGCGCAACCGCCGAGGCCGCCGCGGTTTCCGCCAGGCAGCGAAAGGCGCGGCGCGTCATCATCGCCGCGCCGGTGGCCTCGACGCACGCGGTCGAACGGCTGCGGCGCGTGGCTGACGATGTGGCTGTCCTGTTCATGGACGCGGACTTCCAGGCGGTGGGTCAATACTATGACGAGTTTTCCCAGACGACCGACGCGGAAGTAATGGCATTGCTGCACGCGGCAAAAATGTGACGAAATAATCATGACGGTTTTTTGCTGAAATCAAGGCGCTTGAGGTCATTTGCCCCCACTGTTGCGTAAAGCAC
>JBEKRA010000141.1:0-6152 GCA_049519195.1 Verrucomicrobiota bacterium | reverse complement strand
CCTTTGTAATCAATGATATGATAGGCGGAATTCTTCACCGCCTCGGCAATTTTATTCCGGGACGTTTCCCAGTCGTCGCATTTTCCACAAACAGGGCAGAATTGTTCCACGGGCACGCCGGCCATGTTGGTCATGGACCATGCGGCCAGCTCGCTGTCTCCATGTTCTCCAAGGATGTAGGCATGCACATTATGCACGTCCACTCCGCAATGCTGGCTCAACAAATAGCGGAACCGCATGCTGTCCAGAACCGTGCCGGAGCCGAGGACGCGTCCGCGCGGCCAGCCGGAACGTTTTTGGGCGACATGGGTCAGGATGTCCACCGGATTGCTCACCACCAATACGACTGCCGGGGAATTTTGCCGCAGGATTTCATCCATGATGCTTTGGATGATTTCGGCATTTCGTTGCAGCAACGCCAGACGCGTTTCTCCGGGCCGTTGTTTGGCCCCTGCCGTAATGACAATCAGGTGTGCATCGGCATAGTCAGCATTTTGAGCTTCACGAATTTGAACTGATGGAAAAAAAGCCTGACCGTGGGCCAGATCGAGCACCTGCCCCATCGCCAGTTCGCGGTTGGCGTCCAGCAGGCCTATCTCGTCAGCCAGTCCGCTTTGGGCCAGCGTATAAGCAAATGTGGAACCCACGGCACCGGCCCCGACAATCACCACCTTCCTTGATCTCCAATGTTCTTTATTCATTTGTCATGATTGGTTGTGTTGATGTTTGGATCCATTTTCAACCGCCGCCTTTCAAGCAAGCTAACCGATTTGGGCGTTAAATCAAAACCCTGCTTGTGGCGCAACGGCGCGAATCAATTCAAAGCGCGGGTGCCGGGAAATTTTTCATGCGGGTTGCGCGGCCAGTTTATTCCGTTCCCACAAATGGCCGGCCAAATCCAGCGCAATTTTGAGCACGACCAGAAGGACCAATCCCGCCAACGGCGAATGCGAAGCTTTTATCAAAATTCCACCGCCAATGAGCGCAATATGCAGGACAATGATGCGCCCGTAGGGTTGCCAAAACAACCGCTGTGCCGTGGTGCGCCGGTATTCGCCGCAGCGAAGATAATCGGTGACGAATGAAGTGCCCCGGCTGATGGCGAGGCAGAGCACCGCCAATTCCAAATGATTTTCATGGATGATTTGCCACAAGAACATTGCGGTGGCGTGCCACGAGAAATTCAGCATCGGATCGGCGAGAAGCGGATATTGCTTAATTCCTCCACCAAACAGGTCAACGATAATCACAAGGTGGCCGGCAAGAAAGATACCGTAATGGACGCAGAAGAATGGAATGCCCGGCAGCACGCCATTGACGAAAGGCACGGCAACAATCATTCGCAATTCATTGAACAAACCGATGATCAAGTTTTCAAACCAGAACAAAAACATCAGCGGAAAAATTGACCAATGAAATATCAAGACTCCGAAAAGCGGGACAAGATTGGCGAGCACAAGCGCAATCACCGACGGCTGCCGCCAGTTTGCTTTGAAAAAGTCGCCGGAATATTTCATGATTCGCGTCCAAGCGCCTTGTTCATTTCCGCAACCAGCCAGTTTGCTTCCACGACGTTTGCAATGCTGCCGGCGACGGTAACGCCCGAAGGCCCCGCCGCCGCGCGAAATCGCGCCGCCAACATTCGATCAAGCTGTTGAGGCTCTTGGGATTTTTCATCCGGCTGTTCGAAACGGTTGTTGTCGCCGCGCTTGATGAGTTTAATGTCGGTAAAAATCTGCGAGCCGCTTTGCATCCCGGCTTTCGTCGCGAATCGCTCGACGTCGCTGGAGAAAAATTGCCGCGTGCGGCTGAAAATCCACCAGCGATTTGTCACGCGAACGTTGGTTGAATCAATGGTCACGCGGCTGGATTTGAACCACATGCTGGAAGTGCCCCAGAGCAAAAGAACTCCAAACAACCCAAAGGCCATCGGGAAAAGAATTGGCGCGTGGAGATGAAACGTGACAATGGCGATGCCGTTGAAAATCAGCATGAGCAAAGTAGTGAACAGCGCCGTGCCCAAATTTCGCGCGGCGGGAAAATAAAATTCGCGGCCGCTCGGGCCGTCGGTGACTATAATTTTGGAATGTTCGTCGCGGCGGATTTCTTCGATCGGCGCTTGCAGCACAGCGGTCGGGTCGGATTCATCCGCGTCGGCGGCAACTGCATCGGCGATTTTGAAAACCGGCACGTCAAACCGCGCGCAAAAATCCGGGTCGGACATTTTGGCCTTGGCTTCCAGCCGCCAGACAACGGCTTCGTTGCCGCGCGCATAACATTCCGGCTGATCCGCTGGCAGCTTGAAGAAAACGGGAATGCCGCTGCGACCGGGTTCGGCTTCCGGCAGATCGGCGTTGGGCGCGAAAACCTTTTCGTCCTGCCAGAGAATGTTTTCCTGTCGGCTCTGGTGTTCGCCGGAGCCGGAAACCGTGATGCGGACGCAGGAAAGTTTCAGGTGCAATCCGTGCTCCAGCCGGAGCCGCGTGCCAACCTGGATTTGCCCCTCCAGCGTGCCGCCCAGCGGCGCCGGAATCTGCGCGAGTTCAAAAAAGCAGTCGCCAAAGCGGCGTTGCGCCCGCAGGCGGCGAACGAGAGCGATGATGAAACCAATGCCAACCGCTGGAAACAAGAGCACAATAAGCGCATTGTAATTCCCATTGTGCCATTCCTTGGGCAGGACGAAAAACGTCATGAATCCGCCAAAGCCGCCAAAGGCCAGCGCGAAAATAACTAGGATTTTCACCGGCACAATGGCGGTGGATTTGATCTTGCCCGCCGCCCAATCGGCGCGCTTCAGCCAGGGTTTTTCATCGCGCGGGACGGCGGAATCCGGCTTCGACAACTTGCGGATGCCCCGCACCACGCTGAACACCACGGCCAACGCCATCACGACAAAAAATCCGCCAAAGATGAATAACGGGACGTTGGAACCGTGGCCTCCATTCGGTTGCTGGCGGTAAAAATCCTTGAAGAACGACCAGAAAAAGTTGCCGAGGAACGTCAGTGCAATCGCCGCGCCGACGAGCGCAATGATAATCCGTTTTTTCCGATCCGGCGGTTGTTGGGGTGGCATAGGTTGGACAATCTTTTCAGCACCGCCGCGCAATGCAATTATAATTCCGCCGGGTTTTTATTATTGGCGATGCCGGCCAATTTCAAATGTGCTTCGAGTCGTTCTCGTCCTTCTTCGTGTAACCGCTGTCCTGCCGCTTGAAATTCACCTCGTTCTTTTTGACGTAGGCGGCGAACACGTCGTCGGCGCTCATGCCGAGCACCTGCGCGAGGCTGATGAGAAAATGGATCAGGTCCACCACCTCGACGCGGGCGTTCTGCTCGTCGAATTTCTGATATTTCGCCCACCATTTCCACGGCACGCTGTCGGTGAGTTCGGCGATTTCCTGCGTCATGGCGCGGCAGTAATTCAGGGTCCATTTCGTCTTGTCCGCCTCGCTCATGCCGTCGGTCTGGACGCCGATGCGTTCGTTGAGCGCCTTTTGCATGCGGAACAATTCGCGGAGCTGGTCGGGATTTTGCATGGCGGAGTTTAACCGCCAAGCCGCCAGTGACGCCAAGACAAATTGTCATTTTTTGAAAAATATCACCCTGTCGCCCCCGGCGGCCCGGCGGTTTTCCGATTTTTGCGCTTTGAACTTGGCGCGCAAACGCCTATAAAAATCCCATGCCTACGCTTCTAGCCAACGGCGGCCCGGTGATCTGGCTGATTTTGCTCGCCGCAGCCATAGCCCTCATTGTGTTTATCGAGCGCGTCCTCCACTGCCACCGCTCGCAAATCAACTCTGCCGAATTCCTCAACGGCGTCCGCAACGTGCTAAAACGCAACAACGTCGTTGAGGCCATTTCCATCTGCGACGCCACGCCCGGCCCGGTCGCGCGCATCGTCAAGACCGCCATTCTGAACCGCGACAAGGGCCGCGAGCGCGTCCGCGAGGCCGTCGAGGAAGCCGGCATGACCGAAGTGCCACGGCTCGAAGAACGGCTGAACCTGCTCATCACCATCGCGCAAATCACGCCGCTGCTGGGGCTGCTCGGCACCATCCTGGGTTTCATGGATGTTTTCCAGGGGTTGCAAGCCAACGGCCTTTACGCGCACATCAGCGGCGACGAACACTCGCTGGCGGGGGGCATCTGGAATGCGCTCATTTGCGCGGCGGCGGGCATAGCCGTGGCCATTCCGGTCCACGCCGGCTACAATTATCTCGTCAGCCGCATCAACAAAATCGCCCTCGACATGGAAAGCGCCGCCGGCGAAATCGTCAACATCGTCACCGAAAACGGCGACTCCAGGTCCCCATGAAATTTCCGCGCAACGCCAGAATTTTGCGCAGCCCGTTTGAAGCGGCGCCGTTCGCGGCCGTCCTCTTTTTGCTCGTGATTTTTCTGATGCTGGGAGCGCTTTTGCCGACGTCGGGAATCCGGTTTCAACTGCAACCGCCGGCGGCGGGTGATTTGCCCGGCGTTGACCAGCCGACCGTGGCCATGGCTGTGGATTCTGGCGGACGATTTTACTTCGCCAATAAAATCGTCAGCGAGGCTGAATTGAATTCCAGTTTGAGCAACGCGGTGAAAAATTCCCGCGCGCCGCTCACGCTCGTCATCCACGCCGACAAGACCGTGACGGAAAACCAGTTGGTCCATCTGGCGTTGCTCGCGCGCAACGCCGGCATCCGAAACGCGCTCCTCGCCACGCTTCCGCGCGGCGCCAATGCTTCCGCCCGGCCATGAACGACGTTCATGCAGAGCCCGGATCTGCCGGGCAAAAACCGCCCGGCGCAGGCTGGTCGCGACGGCGCTGGGTGACTCTCGTTGCGCTGGCTTTCATCGCGCAACTGGCCGTCATTTTTGCCCTTGGCGAAATACAATTCCCGCCGGCGCGCGCCGTGGCGAATGTCCCGCAACTGACGCTGGCGGACGATTCCGATGAACTGCTCGCCCTCGACGACCCGACGCTCTTTGTCCTGCCGCACGCGAACGATTTCGCGTCCGCCGTCTGGCGGCAAACGCCCGTTGCGCCGCAACCCTCGTTCCGCTGGACCGAACCGCCGGGCGATCTGCCGCTGGCCGCGGAAAATCTCGGCGCGGTGTTCGACCGGTTCATGCAGACAAACCAGTTCGCCAAATCCCAACCCGACTTCAAGCCGCCGGCGAAATTGAGCGAGCCGGTTTTGCCCGTCCAGCCGGTGTTCGCCGATGCTTCGACGCTGCAAATTGAAGGCGATTTGGCGCAAAGAAAATTACTCACCCCGGAGAACCTGCCATCGTGGCCCTGTTCGGACGTGATCGCGGCGAGCAAGGTGCAGGTGCTCGCGGACGAGGCGGGCAATGTGGTTCAAGCCGTTTTATTCCCGCCGGACAACCGCGCGGGAGCCGCCGCGCAATATAAACCCGCCGACCAGCGAGCGCTCGAACTCGCCCGCGCCGCGCGGTTCGCGCCGTCGCCGCGCCTGGCCGTCGGCCAGATGATTTTCAACTGGCGCGCCGTGCCGCCGCCCGCGACGAACGTGCCGGCCAATCCGTAGCATGAGCATTCCCGCGCTCATTGAAATTTACGTGGCCGTGCTGCTCGGCGCTCTGTGCGGTCTGGGGATTTATTCCGAGATGCGCCGCCGCCGCTTCGGGCCAACGCACTCCGAGGACCGGATTTTCCGCTGCAAGAAGTGCGGCTACGTCTATACCGACGACCCGGATGTGGACCGCTCGCGATGCACCCAATGCGGAAAGTTGAACGAGCCGATTGAATTTTGAAATTAGTCAGCAGTCAGTAGTCAGCAGCTATTCGTCCCCATGATTGCGACCTATTGATTTCAAATACGAATTCAATTGCGGAGCAAGGTTGTCCACCAGCGGCTTGAGTTTTTTTACGTCGGTGGAAGTGAGTAGATTTCTTTTGAATGCGCGCCGGAGAAAATGTTGCGTTTCGTTCAACGAACCTCGCGCGATCTTTACAAAACGCCGGTTGTCCTGAAAATTGTGACGGCCCGTTCCTTCGGCAATGTTCGCGCCAACACTATCGGCGCTCCGCACGATTTGCTTGCCGACTGTGTCTTTGGCGAACGCATCCCATCGGATCACAATTGTCCAAATCTCATCGGCTAATTCCTCAGACAACTTGTAGACCCGAAGATTTTCAAAAT
>JBEKRA010000140.1:0-6164 GCA_049519195.1 Verrucomicrobiota bacterium | reverse complement strand
TCGGGCCTTTCCGGTATTTGACGCCATCTTACAAGCGGGCGAAGCCGATGCAACATCAAACCGAGCCTGGACGTTGGTCGCCAGTTACCACTTCAATTCCTGCAACCGGCGCGCGACTTCCCCGGCGTTTGCACTGATCCTGAAACGGAATGGATTGACCCCGAAACACAGGCATGTGGTTCGGGGTTGAAATAGTTTTTGAATTTTATCCGGCTTCCCGTCAGAGTTGGCGCATGAAATTCGCCGCGTTCGCCGCCTGCCTGTTTTGCGCCGCCACCGCACTGGCTGCCGACACCAACATTTACCACGCGGGCTGGACTGACCTCGACAAGAACGGGAAGAAGGACGCCTACGAGGACGCGTCGCGTCCGATCGCCAAACGCGTGAATGACTTGCTCGCGCGGATGACGCCCGGCGAAAAAATCGGCCAGCTCTGGCAGGTGAATTATGACACAACCCCGGATATGACTTTCGCCGACAAGTTGAAGCGCGGCGAAATCAGCTCCTTCCTGGACGGCTCCACGCTCATCGAAAATCCCGTGATGCGGAACAAGCTGCAACACATCGCCGTTGAGCAAAGCCGCCTCGGCATCCCGGTGATTCTGGGGCATGACGTGATTCACGGTTTTCGCACGGTCTTTCCCATTCCGCTGGCGCAGGCGTGCGCGTGGGAACCGGATTTGTTCGAGCGCACGCAGACGATTGCCGCGCGGGAAGCGGCGGCGGCGGGCGTTGACTGGACGTTCGCCCCGATGGTGGACCTGGCGCGCGACCCGCGCTGGGGCCGAATCGCCGAGGGCTTCGGCGAAGACCCGTGGCTCGGCGCGCTCGACGCTGCGGCCAGCGTGCGCGGGTTTCAAGGCAACTTAAATAGTGGCACGGGCATCCTGCCTGTGCGTTTCAAAAACAATGGATCGAAAGAGCCATCAGACACACACGGGCAGGATGCCCGTGCCACTGAAGACCGCGTGGTCGCCTGCCTGAAACATTACGTCGGTTACGGCGCGGCGGAAGGCGGGCGCGATTACAACACGACGGAAATCTCCGAGTTCACGCTGCGAAATTTCTATCTGCCGCAGTTCAAGGCCGGCGTGGACGCGGGCGCGCTGACCGTGATGAGCGCGTTCAACGATCTTTCCGGCATGCCCGCGAGCGCCAATCGCCACACGCTCACGGAAATTTTGCGCGGCGAATGGCATTTCCCCGGCTATGTCATCAGCGACTGGGACGCAATCAATGAGTTGATCCCGCACGGCATTGCCGCTGACGAAGCCGGGGCCGCGCGGCTCGCTCTCACGGCGGGCGTGGACATGGAAATGGTTTCCACCAATTATCACGACACGCTGGCGCAACAAATCAAGGCGGGAAGAATTTCTGAAAAAGTATTGGACCAGGCCGTGCGCCGCGTGCTGACGGTGAAATTCGAGAAAGGCTTGTTCGACCATCCGTTTGTGGATGAAACGCGTTGCCAGAATGCATTTCTCCAACCGGACGCCATCGCCCTGGCGCGCGAGGCCGCCGCCAAATCCTGCGTGCTGTTGAAAAATGAAAACGGCGCGCTGCCGCTGTCGAAACAAGTTAAAACAATCGCGCTAATCGGGCCGCTGGCGCAGGACGCGGAAGACATGGTTGGGTCATGGGCCTCGCGTTTTCACGCGAGCGACGTCGTTTCGCTGGCAGACGGCATCCGCGCGAAGCTTCCGGCTGGCGCCCAACTGACGGTGGTGCGCGGATGTTCCATCATCGAACCGGGCGCTGAATATCTGCTGCGCCATTCCGACGACCCCGGAAAAATCACCGGTCATCCGACCGGGGCAAATGAAATCACCGAAGCCGCGAATTTGGCGAAGGGCGCCGACGCGGTGATTCTCGCGCTGGGCGAACCGCGCAATTGGAGCGGCGAGGACGGCAGCCGGAGCTCTCTCGGTTTGCCCGGGCGGCAGCAGGAATTGTTTGACGCGGTTGCCGCCACTGGCAAACCGGTCATTGTGGTTTTGTTCAATGGCCGTCCGCTGGCCGTGCCGGAAATCCAGGCGAAGGCGGCAGCGATTCTGGAGGCGTGGTTTCCCGGCGTTCAGGGCGGCAATGGCGTGGCGGACGTGCTTTTCGGCGACGTTGACCCGTCCGGCAGGCTGACCACGACATTTCCCAACACCATCGGACAGGTGCCGTTTTATTACAACCATGCCAACACCGGCCGGCCCGGCTTCGGCGAATACAAGGGCACCTATGTGGACGGCCCGACCGTGCCGCTTTATCCCTTCGGTTTCGGCCTGGCCTATACGACATTTGAATTTGGGCAAGTTCAATTGGATGCGTCAAAAGTGAAAATGGGCGGAACGGTTTCCGCGCGGGCGCAAATCAAAAACACCGGCGGGAGGGCCGGAACCGCCGTTGCGGAACTCTACATCCGCGCCCTCGCGTGCTCCGCCGGGCCGAGGCCGGTGCGCGAATTGAAAGGCTTCCAGAAAATCCTGCTTCAGCCGGGCGAGTCGCGCGACGTGGAATTCAAACTCTCGGCTCAAGATCTTGGTTGTTACGACACGAAAGGCAATTGGCTGGTTGAGCAGGGGAAATATCAACTTTGGATCGCCCAGGATTCCGCGTCCGGAGAGCCGGTGGAGTTTGAATTGGCAAAGTAGGACAGGCGTCGCGCCTGTCTCAAAAATCGTTTCCAGCTTAAGCGGAACAAGAAATCGGAGACAGGCGCGACGCCTGTCCTACATTACACAAATTTTCCAGGATTCAAGATGCCCTTGGGGTCGAGGGCGCGTTTCACGATGCGATGGAGTTTGCGCGCTTCCGGGGACACGGCCTGCGGCCACCAGCGTTTCTTGGCGAGGCCGATGCCGTGTTCGCCGCTGATGGCGCCGCCGGAGGCGATCACCCAGCGGAAAAGTTCATCGAGGCATTTTTCGGCGCGCTGTTTCGCGCCGGGCTGGTCGTAATCCACCATGACGTTCGTGTGGATGTTGCCGTCGCCGGCGTGGCCGAAGCAGGCGACTGGCAGGCCGTGTTTTTTGCGCAGCATCGCGGCGAATTTGAAAAAGCTCTCCAGCTTCCCGCGCGGCACGACGATGTCCTCGTTCAATTTCGTGAGGCCGGTGTCGCGGAGCGCGTAGGAAAATTCGCGGCGGATCTGCCAGACGGCTTCGCATTCATCGCTGCCAAAGCCGCGCTCGACGAACAGCGGCTTTTGTCGCCGCACAATTTTTTCCACGGCGGCGATTTCATGGCGCACGGAGTTCTCCTGTCCGTCCAGCTCGCAAATCAGATGCGCCTTGCAGCCAAGCAGGCGTTTGCTCTTTGTGCGTTTGGCGGCGGCGGCGAGGGTGAATTGGTCGGCGAGTTCCGCCGCGCAGGGCAGGTAGCCGGCGGCGAAAATCGCCTGCAGCGCGCGGACGGCGGCGTTCATCGAGTTGAATCCGACAGCGAGATTCGCGCGGAATGGCGGGAGCGGGAGCAATTTCAACGTCGCCTCGGTAATGACGCCGAGCAACCCTTCCGAGCCGACGAACAGCCGGTGCAAATCGAAGCCGGTCTTGTTTTTGTGCGTGCGTCCGCCAAGATTCACGATTGAACCATTTGCCAGCACGACTTCGAGGCCGAGGACGTAATCGCGGGTGACGCCGTATTTGAGGCAGCGCGGCCCGCCGGCGTTGGTGGCGATGTTGCCGCCGATGAAATTGTCCTCGCGGCTGGCGGGGTCGGGCGGGTAATACAAGCCGCGCCTCTCGACGGCCTCCTGGAATTTTTTCGTGTTCACGCCGGACTGGACGACCGCGGCGAAATCGGCGGCGTTGATTTCCCGGATGCGGTTCATGCGCTCCAGCGAGAGCGCGATGCCGCCGCGCACTGGCACGCAGCCGCCGACGTAGCCGTGGCCCGCGCCGCGCGGCGTCACGGGAATCCGGCGCTGGTTTGCAAACCTCAAAATCGCGGCGACGCTTTTGGTGGAGCGGGGCAGGGCGACGGCATCTGGCGCGTGTGCGGCGAACCATTTGTCGCCGGCGTATTTTTCGAGCGTGGCGGGTTCAAGAAAAATTTCGCCGGGCAGGATTTTTTTGAGCCGGCGAAGAAGTTTGATTTTTTCTGGAGTCATTTGGCGTCGAGAAATTCCCTGGCGTCGGCGGCCTCGGCTTCGGGCACCTGGACACGAAGCATCCCCGCTGCCGAATAGGTGCCGAAACCGCCGAGCCAGGCGGCATTTTCGTTGGCAATAACGGGATGAAAATTTGCGGCCTCGAGCCGGGAGCAGGCCAGTTGCGCTTCCGTCAGATTGAAAGTGGTAAGGATTGTGGCAAAGTCCATGTTCAGGTTTCGTTGGAGTTCAAGCTTCAGACTGTTTTTACTCCGGCGCGCCGGGGCGCGAACTCCAGCTTGTCAGGTTCATTTGGCCATGAATGGCGTTTCGGCGTTGGGAGCGGAACCCGGCCGCGCTTCGGCGAAGACGATGACGCCCGCGCCGGTCTGGAGCAGGGTCTGGACCTCGGCCTCGATGTGCTGGCCGATGCGCGACTGGCCGTTGTGGACGATGACCATCGTGCCGTCGGGCAGATAGCCGATGCCCTGGCCCTTGTCCTTGCCTTCGCGGACGATTTTCAACTGGAGGATTTCGCCGGGCAGCAGGACGACCTTGAGGCATTTGGCGACCTCGTGGAGGTTGATGCAGGTGATCTTTTGCAGCGCGGCAATTTTGCCCAGGTTGTAGTCGTTGGTGAACAGCTTGGCGTTGAGGTTGCGCGCCAGGCGGACGAGTTTGGAATCCACGCCCTTTTCCTCGGGAAAATCTCCGTCGTGAATGCGGACCTCGATTTTGCCGTTGCGCTGGAGGTGGTTGAGCATTTCGAGGCCGCGCCGGCCGCGGGCGCGTTTGATGGCGTCGCCGGAGTCGGCGATTTGCTGGATTTCGTGGAGCACAAAGCGCGGGACGATGATGAGGCCCTCGATCAGGTGCGTCTCAATCAGATCGGCAATGCGCCCGTCAATGATGACGCTGGTGTCGAGCAGCAGCAGGTTGTCCGGCTTGTTTTGCGGCGAGAAGCGGACGAAGGGGATGATGAGCGAAAAATCCTCCTTGTTGCTGCGCATGGCGAGGATGATGCCGATGTAACCGAAGCCGAGAAACAATCCGAGCCGGATGAGCCAGCGTTGGTCCGGGTTGGCGTTTACAAAAAGGCCGGAGCGGTCAATGAGCAGCGCGACCACCGTGCCCAGGAGCAGGCCGAAGGACGTGGCGGAAAACGCGCGGAGTGAAAAACCCTTGAGCATCTCGTCCACGGCGATCAACAAGCCGCCGAAGCCGAAGCCGATCATCATGCCAAACAAATTGGCGTGGGGAATTGCGACAAATTCCTCGCGCACCTGGCTGATGGCGAAGCCGGCCAAGATGCACAGGCTTAAAAATAAAATGCGGATGGCCCAAAGCGGTTTCATTTTGGTAATAGGAAAAACATCGAACATTCAACATTCAACGTCCAACATTCAATTAAACGCCCGCGCGTCAACCGGTTGGAGGTTGGGCGTTGAATGTTGAGTGTTGAACGTTTCATTTTCATTTGCCCGCGGCGCGGGGCGAAAGCAGCGCGCGAGGCGCCGCATTGGTGGCGGTCGGCCCCTTTTCCTTGTGCCAGAGGAAACCCCACAGGCCGAGCCGGTTCAGATTGCTCGACGCGATGGACAGATTGTTCGCGATGTCCTGCACGTTGGTGGCCAGTTGCTGATTTTGCAGCACGGTTCCAGCCAGTCCCCGGCCGGACTGCAAATCATCCATCAGTTTGTTGAGCGTGTCGGTGGAGGATTTGATGTTTTTCACGGCGGCGTTGATTTCCGGCGTGTTCGTCGCCAGCAGGGCGTCGGCGGAACCGGCCATCCGCGTCAGCTCCTGCGAAAAGAAAAGCACGTTGCTGACGGCGAGGCTGACCTGCGAGCCGTTGGTGGCGATGATGGCGTTGATGTCGCTCATCGTGCCCATCGCCTGTTCCGAGACCGTCCGCATGTTGTTCACGGTGACGGTGAAATTGGTGAGCGTGTTCACGTTCAACACCACGCGGCGCAAGTCCGTGACCGACGCGTCCAGTTTCTGGGCGGTCTCGTCAATGCGCTGGACAAATCCGGCGGCGGAGCGCGCGACCTCCTGCAGGTTGAACGGCGACTCGCAATTG
>JBEKRA010000139.1:0-6166 GCA_049519195.1 Verrucomicrobiota bacterium | reverse complement strand
CGGCCAAGATTGATCTCATCCCGCACGGCATTCCCGACATGCCGTTCGCCGACCCAAATTATTTCAAGGACGAATTCGGCGTGGCGGGCAAGCAGGTGTTGCTCACATTCGGATTGCTGTCACCGAACAAGGGCATTGAATACGCGCTGCGGGCGCTGCCGGACATCATCCGGGAATATCCAAACATCGTTTACATCGTGCTGGGCCAGACGCATCCGAATCTGCTGCGCAACGAGGGCGAGGCTTACCGTTTGAGTCTGGAGCGGCTGGCAAAGGACCTCGGTGTGCAGAAACATGTCGTGTTTTTCAACCGCTTCGTCGAGCTGGAGGAATTGATGCGATTCATCGGCGCGGCGGACATTTACCTGACGCCTTACCTGACCGAGGCGCAAATCACTTCGGGCACGCTGGCCTACGCGTTCGGCGCGGGCAACGCCGTGGTGTCCACGCCCTACTGGCACGCGGCGGAATTGCTGACGGCGGAACGCGGCAAACTCGTGCCCTTCCGCGACGCCAAGGCAATCGCGGTCGCCGTGGTGGAACTGCTGCGGGACGAACCGTTGCGCCATTTGATGCGCAAGAACGCCTATAAATTGGGGCGCGACATGGTATGGAGCCGCGTGGCGCAACTCTACGCGAAGTCCTTCGAGCAGGCGCGGCAGGACCACAGTTTCATCGGGCGAAAATCCTCGCCCATCAAGACGCTCGACGAACAGCCGGGGCAATTGCCGGAGTTGAAGCTGGACCATCTTTTTCGCATGAGCGATTCGACCGGCATCTTCCAGCACGCGAGCTTCACCGTGCCGAATTTTGCCGAAGGCTATTGCACGGACGACAACGCCCGCGCCCTGGTGCTGGCGCTCATGCTGAAAAAATTGGGACTCGGTTCGCCGCAACTCGGCGCGCGGGCCGCCACCTACGCCGCGTTTCTCAATCACGCCTTCGACACCAAGCGCGGGCGCTTCCGCAACTTCATGGGTTTTGAGCGGCACTGGCTGGAGGAGGTCGGCTCGGAAGATTGCCAGGGGCACGCGCTGTGGGCGCTCGGCTTGTGCGTGTCGCAGGCGGGCCAGGGCAGTTTTCAGATGCTCGCGGCGCAACTCTTCGAGCAGGCGCTGCCCGTGGCCGCCGAGTTCGCGTCGCCGCGCGCCTGGGCGTTCACGCTCATCGGCATTGACGAATACCTGCGGCGGTTCAGCGGCGACCGGCGCGCGAACCATATTCGCGAAACCCTCACGACGCGGCTGATGCAGATCTACGGCGACACCGCGGGCGAAGACTGGCACTGGTTCGAAGAAGTCGTTTCGTATGCAAACGCCAAGCTGCCGCACGCGCTCATTTTGAGCGGTCGCTGCCTGAACGCCGTGCCTCTGCTGGAGACCGGCCTCAAAGCCTTGCGCTGGCTGGTCAAAGTGCAAACTTCCGCGACCGGCGCGTTCCGGCCCATCGGCTCGAACGGGTTTTTCCCGCGCGGCAAGGAACGCGCGATCTTTGATCAACAACCCATCGAAGCCCAAGTCACGATTTCCGCCTGCATCGAGGCGTATCAGGCGACGGGCGACACGTTCTGGGTCGCGGAGGCGCGGCGCGCGTTCGAGTGGTTCCTCGGCAGAAATGATTTGGGCCTCGCGCTCTACGACTCCACCACTGGCGGTTGTCGCGACGGTTTGCACGTGGACCGGTTGAGCCAGAATCAGGGCGGCGAGTCCACGCTGGCGTTCCTGCTCGCGCTCGCGGAAATGCAGGCATTGCAAAACAGCCTCACCAGTTTCAAGGAACCCGCCGGCAAATAACCAACTGTGTTTTGCAAAATCCCGGCCTGTTCCAGTAAAATCCTGATCTCCTTTGCCGCCTGCGCCGCCTTGTTCCGACATTCTCAACAATACTTTTGACAACCGACGCGGAAAGGTATTTAACTCAATCCATGACCATTCGAAACGCCGCCGACCTGCGATGGCCCGTCAGCAATCCCGCCAACGCCGGCATCCGTGATCAATTCCGGCTGAACACCTTTCCGCCCGCTGGCGGTAACGGCAATTCCACCCCGCCGCCGACTCCGCCGCCCGCGACACCGAAGCCGTAAAACAAACGGATATGCGTTATCAGATTGAGTTCCTGCCGGTGGCGCTCGCCCAACTGCGGGCGCTGCCCAAGGATGCGCGGCGATTGATCGGCGGAAAAATTGACCGGATGGAGGACGATCTGGCAGGGGATGTCAAAAAACTTAAGGGCTTCAAAAACAAATACCGCCTGCGGGCGGGAAACTATCGCGTCCTTTTTGAATTGGAAGGCGGCACGATTGTCGTTTATGATGTGGGTGACCGGAAGGACATCTATGAGTAACACAATTGCGGCGCCAAACAAATCGCAGGCGAACTGGACTCAATTGGACAAACAATTGACCCAGGCCAAATCCCTTTTGCGCCAGATGCGCCAGACGGTCGAGGACGTTGAAGATGCCCGGACGATTGAACGGGCCAAGCGGGCGCATGGCGCAAAACCGCGCATCCCGTGGTCGGAAGTGAAAAAGGAAGTTGGCTTGGATTGACCCGACCCCGTCCCCGCCCGCGACGCCGAAACCGCAAATCAATTGACGCAAATACAAAGCGGCCCCCGGAAACGGAGGCCGCTTTGCTTCACGTTCCAACTACGGGCTGGTTTTATCCAAGCTGTCCCGGATCGTTTGCGCGAGTTTGTGCGCCTCGAACGGCTTGGAAAGAAAGTTGACGCCTTCTTGCAATGGGAAATCATTGCCGGCCATCTCGGCACTGTAACCGCTCATGTAAATCACCTTCAATTTGGGATTTTCCCGGAGAAGGCGTTGTGCCAGGTCTTTTCCGGTTATGCCGTCTGGCATCAACAAATCGGTCAGCAACAAGCTGATGTCTTTGCGGTTTTCTTTCCAGACTTCCAAGGCTTTGACCCCGGTGGACGCTTCCAGAACGCGGTAGCCGAGCCGGGTGAGGGCTATTCGCATAATTAAGCGCAGCGATTGCTCGTCTTCCACCAGCAAGATCATTTCATTGCCGCCGCGCATGGCGGTCAACGCGGGCTGCTCCGGTTTTTGGGCGGCCGCCCCGGCCAATCGCGGAAGATAAATGCGGAAGGTCGTCCCGTGGCCGACCTCGCTATAGACATTGAGCCAGCCTTGATGTTGCTGAACGATGCCGAAAACGGTCGCTAATCCCAGGCCCGTGCCTTTGCCGATATCCTTGGTGGTGAAAAACGGGTCGAAAATCTTTGGAAGAGTTTCCGGGGGAATGCCGCAACCGGTGTCGCTCACGCTAAAACACACGAACGAACCGGGACGCGCCTGGGCGGATTGGGAAGTGGCGAATTCGTCGAATTCCACTCCGGAAGTCTCGATGACAAGCTGGCCGCCGTCGGGCATGGCGTCGCGTGCGTTCACCGCGAGATTCATCAGCACCTGGTCCATCATGCTCTCGTCGGCGTGGATGAACATCGGTTGCGCCGCCAATTTGAGTTGCATGTTGATGTTTTCGCCGAGGATGCGGTTTAACATTTTCGCCAGGGTGGTGATGGTTTCGTTCAAATCCAGGTTGTGCGGCTGGAGCACATGGCGGCGGCTGAACAGCAGCAACTGCCGGACGAGTTTGGAGGCGCGTTCGGCGTCGGCGCGAATTTGCCGGAGGCCGTCCGCGACCCCGGCGGGGAGGTTTTCGTCTGCGCTGATAAAGTCGGTTTGCAGGAACATCGCGGCGAGGATGTTGTTGAAGTCGTGCGCCACGCCGCCGGCCAGCGTGCCAACGGCCTCCATCTTCTGCGCCTGGCGGAATTGGGCTTCGAGTTGCATCTCGTTCGTCACGTCGCGCTTGACGGCCACATAGTTGATAACCTTTCCGGCGGCGTCCCGCACGGGTGAGATGGTGGCTTCCTCCTCGAAAAGCTTGCCATCCTTGCGTTTGTTGATGAAGTGGCCGCGCCAAATTTCCCCGCGCTTGAGCGTTTCCCACATCCGGCGATAAAATTCGGCATCCTGCCTGCCGCTCTTGAGGACGCGGGGATTCTGGCCGAGAACCTCCGCGCAGGTGTAGCCGGTGGTTTTCTCAAACGCCGGGTTGGCATAAAGAATCGTGCCTTGAGGGTCGGTAATTACGACGGTTTCGGCCGCCTGCTCGACGGCCATCGCCAATCGGGCATGGGATGCCTCCGCCTGCTTGCGCTCCGTGATGTCCTGCACGAGGCCTGACATCCACATGGGTTTGCCTTCCGAATTTCGCCCATGACCGCCCGCCCCCTGAATCCACCGCACTTCGCCATCGGTGCGGCGGATGCGGCACTCAAAGTTCCAGTTGGACCGCGCCGCTGTCGCCTCGCGGAATTTCCGATCCACTTCCGGGCGGTCCTCGGGCAGAACGTGTTCGAGGAACACCTCGTATGTCCAGCTTGGCAGCAACGTCTCATAGCCAAAAATACGGTCGTGGATCAGCGTGCGATACGCGGTGTGGTCCAGCAGGTTAAGATCCCATGCTCCGGTATGGGTCGTTTCCAACGCAAGGTTCAAGCGCGCCTCGCTCTCGCACAGCGCCTTTTCCGCCCGCTTGCGCTCCGTGATGTCGCGCGCCACTTTCGACGCGCCAATAACTTTACCGTCGGCATCCTTGATTGGTGATACCGTGATTGAGACATCAATCAGCCGTCCGTCCTTCGTCCGTCGCATTGTCTCAAAGTGCTCCACAGCCTCGCCACGCATAATCTTTCGCAGAATTTGCTCCTACTCATCCTGCAGTTCAGCGGGAACCAGCCGCATGATGGAAGTTCCCACCATCTCGCCGGGAGCGTAGCCGAAAACTTTTTGCGCGCCTTTGTTCCAACTGGTTATGATCCTGTCACAATTTTTGCCGATGATTGCGTCTTCCGACGATTCGACAATCGCCGCCAGCCGGGCAATGGATTCCTCCACCCGCTTGCGCTCCGAGATGTCGCGGATGTTGCATTGGATCACCTTTTTGTCGCCGGCTTGATAGACGTTGCTGACAAACTCCACATGAGCTTTGCGGCCATCCTTCGTTTCCAGTGGCAGGTTGTGATAACGGACATATCCGTCCTTTTGCAACCGCTCCAACATGGCTTGATTGGAGACTAAGTCCTTGAACGGACTAAGCTCGCCAACGGTTTTGCCGATCATTTCGCCGCTGGAAAAACCCAGCAGTTCAACGAGGAATGGGTTCACATCGGTGACGCGCCCCGTGTCCACGTCCAGAATCAGAATGCCGTCTCGCGCCGCTTCAAACAGCCGGCGATAATTCAATTCGGACGTGCGCAGCGCCTCGCTCTGCGTCTCTGCCTGCTCAATCAGCTTGCCTTTGCCTGGGGGGGGACAGCATGTTGATTCTTCTTTAACCCGACATCATCACGAGCCGGGAGACGACCTGAATTGTCGCCGGATTTCATAAAATTGAAAAAATACTATACGCCTACTTGAAAAATAATCAATGGGGTGTTCACCCCATATGCCAGAGGTGGATGAACCTCCCCGCCACGGCAGGTCGGAGACGGTATGGCAGTTCATGTTGACATTGGCACGCTGCGGAAAATCGTCGCCCGCAAATCCAGGTTCATTCCTTTGTCCCCATTGCCCTGTCGTGCTGCCCGGCGGTTCAACCGAATCCTCTGACAAAGGAATGGGGACAGAATTCCCCGAAAAGAAAAATCGCGCATTGAACCCCTGAACCGGGACACGATTCCTGGGAGCGCCGGCGTCTCGCCGGCGAGTTCCGGTTTTCAGCTTCCGACTGGCCGGCGAGACGCCGGCGCTCCCAGAAGGTTCATTGAAAGGGGAATGCGGTTTTGAATCCCAAAATCATTGTTTGTCCCTGTGCCTTCGTGATCCGCAATTTCTTCGCCCGGCTCCAATTGCGGGTTTGGAGTAATGGGCGGCATTTTTGACTGCTCCGCGTTCACCGACAAGAATTCGACGGCCTCAAATTCCATTGGTTCAACAGGTCGCCGGGGATTTCCGCAAGGGAGCGCGACAGATGCTGCATTCAATTTGCCTTTGGTAGGGTAACACCCCATGGCAGCGGCAAGGTTTCCCGTCCATCTTGTGAACCAAGCAAAGGAATCAATGCTCGCTTTCCTGTCCATGTGAGCGAGACTTTAGCAGATTGAAAACCAACACTATCCACGCCAGACGCATCGGGCC
>JBEKRA010000138.1:0-6186 GCA_049519195.1 Verrucomicrobiota bacterium | reverse complement strand
GTGATGCAAACAGACCTGCCGATCTTCGGCTGATTTTGATAATGCGGCAACCGTGAACCGGCGCTACATTCAGAGAAATGTTTCGCCCCTGCATTGACCTGCATGAAGGCAAAGTGAAGCAAATCGTCGGCGGCACGCTCGGCGAGGCCGGCTTGCGCACTAATTTTGTCTCGGAGAAACCGGCGCGCTGGTTCGCGGAGCTTTACAAACGCGACGGTCTCACCGGCGGCCACGTCATCCAGCTTGGCCCCGGAAATGAAACCGAGGTGCGTTCCGCGATGGCGGCATTTCCGGGCGGCTTGCAAATCGGCGGCGGCGTGAACGCGCAGAACGCGCGCGGCTGGCTAGACGCCGGCGCGTCGCACGTCATAGTCACGAGCTGGGTCTTTCGCGAAGGTCGCGTGGATTGGACGCGGCTAAATGAACTTGTCAAAAAAATCGGCAAGGGCAAATTGGTCTTGGATTTAAGCTGTAGGAAACGGGTCCACAGTCCGCAGTCCACAGTTCCCGGCTCAAAGGTGGCCGCAAATGACTCTGGACTGGCGGCTGTGGACGGTGGACTGGGGTCTGATTACTTCGTCGTCACCGACCGCTGGCAGAAATTCACGGAACTGGCCATCACGCCCGAAAATTTGCGGAAGCTTGCCGGAAGCTGCGCCGAATTTTTGATTCACGCGGTTGACGTGGAAGGTTTGTGCCGCGGCATTGACCGCGAACTGGTTGGGATGCTTGGCCGCTGGATGCCGATTCCTGCTACTTACGCGGGCGGCGCGAATTCGCCGGCGGATTTGGAAGATGTCACGAAATTGGGGCAGGGAAAGGTTGACCTGACCATCGGCTCGGCGCTGGACATTTTCGGCGGCAGCGCCGTGAAATACGAGGACTGCGTAAAATTCAATCGCCGCATGGGAAGGAAGAATTCAGAAGGCAGAATGCAGAAATAACTTCAGAACACCGACCGGTTCAAGCTCCGCCGGGCTGGTCGGCGAACAGCGCTGCGATGACAAATTGGAATTCGGGAATCAGGTTTTCCGTCAGCACTTCGCTGCCGGCCAGGATGCCCTTCAATTTCAGCCCGAACTCCATGCTGTGATAAATCTCCACGTTGTCGTAGCGCGGGTCCACCATCCACAGGCGCGGCACGCGGATTTGCTCGTAAAGTTCCTTTTTGATGACGGTGTCGGTGCGGTGGTCGTCGCGGCTGATGATTTCCACGGCAAGCCAGAGTTTGCCGGTGGCCACGGTCACGAGCGCGAGGTCGGGGCAGATGGCTGAAGAGCGGGAGACCCGAATCCTGGTGCGCGGCGCCAGCAATTGGGTTCCGGCTAGGTTCGCCACGCTGGCGGTCATCGCCGCGTGCAGCCGTTCGCAAATCAATTCGTGCCGCCCGCCCGGCGCGGAACGCGGCAGCGACGCGCCATCCAGAATTTCCTCATAGGGCCGGCTCATAGACTAAAGCAAAGCACCGATTGGGGACGGCGGCAAGCGGCGTTTTTCCTTCACCCGCCCGCTTAAAACGGCTGGACAAAGGATAAATGGTCGAGTAGCTTAAGCTATTCCCCGCAATGAATCGTGGGTTGAACCGTGATGCTCAAAATCAACAAACCGATTTTATATATGAAGTTCCATTCGTCTCGTTTTTTCAACCAATTCCTGTCGTTGGTGAAATACGCCATAATGTGTTTTGTGTTCTTCCTGGCGAATAATCCGGCCTCGGCCAGTCTGCCCGACGGCTGGAGTGACGCCGACATCGGGTCACCGGGATTGGCCGGCTCGGCAAACTATTCCAGTGGCGCCTGGACCGTGACCGGCGGCGGCTCGGATATTTGGAATACCGCCGACCAGTTCAATTTTGCCAGCACCAATTTCACCGGCGACGGCACTATGATTGTCCAAGTGACCAGCCTGCAAAACACTGATCCGTGGGCCAAAGCCGGACTCATGTTTCGGAACGACAGCACCGCCGGTTCGGCGAACGTGAGCATCGTCGCCACGGCTGGCCAGGGAGTCAGTTTTCAATGGCGTAGCACGGCCGGTGGTTCAAGTTCTTTCGCCGCGGATGGCGGCATTTACGCGCCGGTCTGGCTGAAATTGGTCCGCTCCGGCTCGACCTTCACCGGCTCCTACAGTTCGGATGGCAGCACTTGGATTCAAGTCTCCAGCCAGACGGTTGTATTGAACAGCACGGTCATGGCCGGGCTGGATGTGACGGCGCACAACAACTCCGCGCTGAACACCGCCACGTTCACCAATTTCAGCCTGGCCGGCACGCCGCCGCAGATTTTCGGCGTTTATCGCCAGCTTTGGACCGGTCTCGATTCCAGCCTCGGCAATACGCTGATCGAACTGACCAACACGGATTACAATCCGAACTGGCCGGACAACCCGGACCCGACTTACACGCACGTTTTCAACGGCTTCGAAACGGAAGTCAACAGCGGCATAAACTACTACGGCCAGCGGCTGCGCGCTTTCGTGGTGCCGCCGACGAATGGCAACTACACTTTTTGGATCGCCAGCGACGACAGCTCGCTCCTGCTCTTGAGCACCGATGAAAATCCGGCGAACGAAACGGCCATCGCCGCGGTTTCAGGCTGGACGCCGTGGCGTAGTTTTTCCGTCGAGTCCGGCCAGCAATCCGCGCCGGTTTATTTGCAGGGTGGGAAGCGATATTACATCGAAGCGCTCATGCAACAGGGCAGCGGCGGCGATAATTTGACGGTGCAATGGCAGTTGCCGGACGGCACCATCGAGTTGCCGCTCGCGAGCGGCAGCACGGCAGGCACGCTGCTGGTTCCCTTCACCGGCCTGACGAACATGCCGGGAATTTATCTTCAACCGGCCACCAACACAGCCGGTCTCGAAAACGGAACCGCCACGCTTTCGTTGCTGGCGACCAATCCAGCGCCGGTCAATTACCAATGGCGGTTAAGCGGCACCAATCTGCCCGGCGCGAATTCATCCGCGCTGGTCGTGAGCAACTTGAGCCTGACTTTGAATGGCCAAAGTTTTGTCTGCGTCGTTTCCAACCTGGCCGGTTCCGTCACCAGCACGCCATCCATTCTGACGGTGCGCGCCGACACAAATCCGCCGGCGATTTTGAACGTCGTCAATCTTGGCCTCACCAACGTGCAAGTTTCGTATTCAAAAACGGTCGAGGCGGCGAGCGCGACGAACACGGCGAATTACGTCTTCACAAACGGCCTCGCGGTGACGCGCGCGGCGCTGAATGCCGACAATCAAACCGTGGTCTTGACGACCGCGCAGTTGACTTACGGCAGCAATTATTGTGTCGTCGTCAACCGCGTGCGCGATCGCGCGGCGACGCCGAACACGATTGCCACGAACACGACCGTGACGTTCACCGCCCTGCCTTATGCGCCGCTGGATTTGGGCAATCCGGCGATCAGTTCCACCATCACCGTCGTCAGCAACGGCGTGAATGTGACCGCCGCCGGCACGGACTTCGCCGGCAATTCCGACCAGGGCAATTTCTCGTATCAAGTTTTCAACGGCGATTTCGACGTGGCCGTGCGCGTGGCCGGTTTGAGCTTGTCCGACATTTTTGCGAAGGCGGGCCTGATGGCGCGCGAAAGCCTGACGACCAGCAGCCGTTTTGCAGCCGCGTTCACCACACCGACGATGAATGGCTCGTTTTTTGAATGGCGCGATCCCTCCGCCAACGCCGCGAGCACAAGCGGAAATTTTCCGGCGAATTATCCGAACACGTGGCTGCGCTTGCAGCGCTCCGGCAACACGTTCAACGGCTTCGCCAGCTACGACGGACGGCTCTGGACACAGCTCGGCAGCGCGACGATTTCCATGCCAGGCCAGATTTATCTCGGCTTTTGCGTGAGCAGCCGCAGCACAAGCGCCGTCGCCACCGCGCAGTTCCGTGACATCACGAGCGTGACCAACGCCGTCGTCGGCGTGGTGGTGAATCCGCACGAGGCGATGGGCGCATCGTCGCGCAAGTCGCCGGTTGCGTTTTCGGAAATCATGTGGAAGCCCGCGGCGCGAACGGACGGGAAAAATCTGGAGTTTGTGGAAATCTACAATTCCAATCCGTGGTTTCAGGACATCAGCGGCTATCAAATCACCTGCGCGGACATGAATTACACGTTTCCGCCAAACACTCAAATTCCCGGTGGCGGTTACCTCGTCGTGGCGGCCGCGCCGGCGGACATTCAAAGTGTTTATGGCATCACCAACGTCGTCGGACCTTACACCGGCAGCCTGAAAAAAACCGAAACGCTCGAAATGCTCGATGAACAGGGCGCGGTGCTGTTGATGTTGCCGTATTCAAACGTTCCTCCGTGGCCGGTGGCGACGGACGGCACGGGGCATTCGATTGTGCTGGCCTGCCCGACTTACGGCGAAGGCGACCCGCGCGCGTGGGACATCAGCGACACGGTTGGCGGTTCGCCGGGGCAGATGGATGCGTTCACGCCCAGCCCGCTGCGCAACGTCGTCATCAACGAATTCCTCGCGCACACCGATCCGCCGGATTACGACTACGTCGAGCTTTACAACCACAGCACCAACAGCGTGGACATTTCGGGCTGCATTTTGACGGACGATGCGACGACAAACAAATTCGTCATCCCGCCCGGCACCATCATTCCGCCGCGCGGGTTTGTGTTTTACAGCGAGACGAACATGAACTTCGCGCTGAACGCGCTTGGCGAATCCATTTTCTTCATCAAGCCTGATCGCAGCCGCATTCTGGATGCCGTCCAGTTTGCCACGCAACAAAACGGAATTGCGATGGGCCGCTGGCCGGATGGCGCGAACGATTTTTATCGCCTGCAAGCCAAGACACCCGGTGCGCCCAACGCGCCGATTCTCATCAGCCCCGTGGTCATCAACGAGCTGATGTATGATCCCATCAGCGGCAATGACGACGACCAATACGTCGAGCTTTACAACCGCGGAACCACCAACATCAATCTTGGCAACTGGCAGCTCGCCGGCGGCGTGACGTTCACCTTTCCGGCCAACGTGATGCTTCCGACGAATGGATACATCGTTGTCGCGAAAAACCTGACCAACCTGTTTGCCAAATACCTGAATTTGAACGCGACGAACACCGTTGGAAATTTCAGCGGCAAGCTGTCGCACAACGGCGAGTATCTGGCCCTGACGATGCCGGCGGAACACAAGATGACAAACGGAACGGGCGGCATGATCACCAACATCATCAACGTCGTCGTGAACGATTTGACCTACGGCACCGGCGGACGCTGGGGCGAATGGTCCAGCGGCGGCGGCAGCAGCCTCGAATTGATTGACCCCAACGGCAACAACCGCCTCGCCGCAAACTGGGCCGACAGCGATGACACGCAAAAATCCGTCTGGACAAACATCGAGTGCACCGGCGTGCTCGACAACGGCGGCAATTACGACAGTTGGATTGATTACGCGCAAATCGGCTTGCTCGATGCCGGCGAATGTCTGGTGGACAACCTCGAGGTGAATTACAACGGCACGAACTACGTTTCCAACAGCACGTTTGAAACCGGTTCCGACAACTGGTCGTTTCAAGGCTGTTTGGTGCGGTCCAGCCTGGAAAACACCGGCTACGTCAGCGGCCATTCGCTGCACATCCGTTGCAGCGACCGCATTTGGACTGGCGACAATTCCTGCGAAATGGCGCTGGACGCAAATTCACTCGCGTCCGGGCAAACCGCCACGTTGCGTTTCAAGGCGCGCTGGCTGCACGGCTGGCCCGAACCGCTGATGCGCCTCAACGGCAACTGGCTCGAAGCCGCCGGGCGGATGCCGGTGCCGAACAATCTTGGCACGCCGGGAATGCGGAACAGTCAATACGTGACCAATGCCGGGCCGGCGATTTACAACGTCACACACAATCCGCCTGTGCCGGCGGCAAACCAATCCGTCGTCGTCACGGCGCAAGTCCACGATCCGAATGGCGTTCAAAATCTCACGGTGAACTACCGCATTGATCCGGACACGACTTACATTTCCGTGCCGATGAAAGACGACGGCACCGGCGGCGACGCGATTGCCGGTGACGGCATTTTCAGCGCGACAATTCCCGGCCAGTCCGCGAACACGCTCGCCGCGTTTTACATTTCCGCGACGGACAGCAACTCGGTCGCCACGCGCTTCCCGGCCATTCGTGCCGGCGACAACGAGCCTGACCGCGAGTGCGCCGTGCTGTTC
>JBEKRA010000137.1:0-6206 GCA_049519195.1 Verrucomicrobiota bacterium | reverse complement strand
TTTCATATGGGCGAACGCGGAGGCGGCAAACTTACCAAACTTCTCCGCGAGTTCGGCAGGCGGAACTGCGTGGCCTGATAGCTGTTCACCCGGTAGCCCACGGCGATGATGGCGTCGAGATTGTAATAACGTGTGGAGTAATTTTTCCCGTCGGCGGCAGTTGTTTCCAAAATGGAAACAACTGAATTCTCCTTTAATTCCCCCGAATCGAAGATGTTCTTCAGGTGTTTGTTGATGGCCGGCACTTTGACGGCGAACAACTCGGCCAGCGCCTTCTGGGTCAGCCACACCGTCTCGTCTTTCAAGAAAACGTCCACCTTCACCGCTCCGTCCGGCGCGGTGTAGAGGATGAAATCGCCGCCCGTGGGCGCGGGAAGGTTGGACGATGACTGGCTCATGCGATTTGATTAACAGATTTCCCGGCGGCGGGCACGCCTGCCTGCCGTAGCATTTGCGCAGGCAGGCGCAACTCGCCCGACAGCAGCTTCGGCAGCAGCGCGTCGCGCAGCACGGCGAGCGTTCGGGATTCTTCATCGTGCGCTTTCATATGGGCGAACGCGGAGGCGGCAAACTTACCAAACTTCTCCGCGAGTTCGGCAGGCGGAACTGCGATCTTAAAATTGCTCAGACATTCAGCCGGGACTCTTTGTCGCCCGCTTGTGCCGGTCATGTTGGAAATCATGAAGGCGCGGAATTCTTCCGTGCGGGTGAGAAAGTAAGCGAACTCCGGCGGCAGTGGTGGCTTTGGCTTTAAGACAATGTATTCAGTCGAACCCCACGCGATTTGGCTGTCGTTGAGAAAATCTACGAAGCACGTCTTGCCGTTCTCCAAACAAGGCGTGATGCGGGCAACAAGCGTGTCACCGTTTTTGAAACGCATTCCAGAACCAAACTCGCGGTCTACTACTTCCAACGCGCGCGCCGAACGGGTCGGCATGTTTGCCATGTCGAGGTAAGGTGCAACTACGCCTTTGCGGAGTGGACGCGGCGGATTTACTTCGATAGCTTGTGGCAACGGCACTTCGCGCCACCCTTTGGGCAGCCCATCTTGAACAGCATCTACGAACCAGGATTTGAACAGGCTCTGGGCCAGCGCCTCCAGCGTCTCGTTCATCCGCCGATTCAACTCAATCTTGTCGTCCAGCGCCCCCAACACCGCAGCAATCGCGCGCTGTTCAGGAAGGGGGGGAAGCGGAATCTCCAAGCGGTTAAGTGTTTCAAGATTGATATTATCCTGAACGCTGCCGGTGGCTTCGTGCTGAATTTGCCGCCGGAGATGGCGAAACATATACTCAATGAAAAGCACTTCGCACTTCGATTGGTCAGCTACAAAGCCAACGACACTATCTGGAAAACACGCCGGGTAAGAAAGAATGCCTGTCTCCGCAATGTTTGCTGCAATGGTAATACACAATGTTCCAGCAGGCCAAAGACGACTCTGTGCAAGCCCAGCTTCGCTATAAGTTTGTTGGTGGCTCGTTATTCTACCATTCGATGCTTTGATGTCGCCGGTTTGAATGAACGGGTATTGCCCGCCGTAGAGATGCTCCGCGTATCGCGGGCGGTGGCGAGACCTGCCACGATTGACTTCACCAAGTTCTCCAAGACGCATTTTCTGCCACTTGCTCACTTCCGGCCTCCTTTCCCGCCGGGTGCGGGTGGCCGGGCGGCGGACGCCGCCAAGCGTCTGTTTTCTGGCGTCTCATGCGACGGATTCGACCGAGGCGACGGATTGGCATTGGTCGCCTTGGTTGCATCGGTCGCAGCTTGCTTCCGGTCAGCCATAAGGCGGGCCTCCTCGATTTTGCTTTGCGCGGGCGGCGAGGCGGGCGCGGGTCATGCGTTCGCGCAGGCCGCCTTCTTTGAGGAAATCCTGTTCCAGCCGGCGGAGTTGCTGGTCGAGCAGGTAGTTGGCCTGGTGAATCAGGCAAATCAGAATGTTCGCCACGGTTTCCGGCGGGCGGGTTTCTATGAACTCGCGAAAATCCTCGTAGGCGAGGTTGTTCTTCTTGCCCAGCTTGCGCACATAGAGGGCTTCCTTGGAATTCTTGTCCCACAGCGCATGGCCGTGTTGGCGCAGGTAATCTTGATAGTCGCCGAGCAGTTCCTCCAGGCTGCCGCGGGCCACATTCGTCAGCTTGATCTCGGTTTCCTTGGACGTGCCGGAAATGCGGCTGCCTTCGGCGATGTTCTTGTTGCCGCTGCGCGCGGCCTGCACCATCTGGTCGTGCGTGCGGGAGCGCTTGTCTATGAAACGGTCGCAAAAGCGGATGGTGGCGTCGTAAATAATTTGAGTTTTGGGGTAGGAGAAGAGTTTTTCGTAGCCGCCGTGCGGGGGGATGAAGCCTTCATGCGACGGATGGGACAGAGACAACGGATGGCGGGCATCGGTCGCGTCCGTTTTATCTGTCACATTTTTCCTTCGCTCCGGCATGGCTCATTCTTCATCACGTCCACGGCCAAAAAGAAAGATGGCGGGTTCACCCGATTCTTCAATTTCCCATCGGCCTTCATACGGTTTAGGTTTCGCCGCAGGCGTGATATGTATCGGCCAGAGCCGCGAGATGTCATCTACACCATCTTCATAGCCCGACACCACAACCCGCGTTTCTGGTGGCTGCTTTCGTAACTCGGCAATCAATTCATCGACGGTCATAACTCGATTAGAGGTTGAGTGCTTTCAAATTCCCGCGAATCATTTTTTCCAACTTCACCGATTCTGCGAATTGTTCTTCTAGCGTCGCAGTAAGCCGTTTCATCTTTTGCTCGAACGGTTCGCCGTCATCTTCAATGTCCTCCGCGCCAACGTAGCGGCCAGGGGTGAGGACAAATCCGTGAGTGCGGATTTCATCGAGCTTCGCAGATTTGCAAAAGCCGGCGACGTCTTCATATTTGCCGGCACTTTTGTCGCCCCGCCATGCGTGATATGTGCCGGCTATTTTCGCGATGTCTTCCTCCGTTAATTCGCGGTGGACGCGGTCAATCATGGTTCCGAGTTTGCGGGCATCAATGAACAGTGTTTGTCCGCGCCGATCTCTGAAGCCACGGCTCACGGGGACGCTCGCCCCACCACTTTTGTTCAGGGAAAGAAACCACAAGCACACCGGAATATGCGTCGAGTAAAACAATTGTCCGGGCAATGCGACCATGCAATCCACAAGGTCGGCTTCGACGATGGCCTTGCGGATTTCGCCCTCGCCGGACTGGTTGGAGGACATGCTGCCATTCGCCAGAACAAATCCCGCCACGCCCGTAGGCGCAAGATGATGAATGAAATGTTGAACCCAGGCAAAGTTGGCATTGCCTTCTGACGGCACGCCGAATTTCCAGCGCGGGTCATCCTTCAGCCGGTCGCCGCCCCAATCGCTCATGTTGAACGGCGGGTTGGCGAGAATATAATCGGCCTTCAGGTCTTTGTGCAGGTCACGGTGGAAACTGTCGGCGGGTTCATCGCCGAGGTGGCCTTCAATGCCGCGAATCGCGAGGTTCATCCGAGCCAACTGCCACGTCGTTGGATTGCTTTCCTGTCCAAAGATGCTCAAGTCCCCCTTGGCTTTGCCGCCATTGCCATTGCCCGTGGCGTGGGCCTTCACAAACTTGACCGATTGCACAAACATGCCGCCGGAGCCGCAGCAGGGGTCGAACACGCGGCCTTTGTATGGCGCGAGCATTTCGACGAGCAACTGCACCACGCAACGCGGCGTGTAGAATTGGCCGCCCTTCTTGCCTTCCGCACCGGCAAACTCCTTGAGAAAATACTCGAAGACGCGACCGAGAACGTCTTTTGAGCGGCTTTCCGCGTCGCCGAGGCCAATCGTTGAAATCAGGTCAATGACACCGCCAAGACTCTGTTTGTCGAGATGCGGGCGGGCATAGTTCCGATGGAGCGCGCCTTTGAGCGCAGGATTATCGCGCTCAATGGCGGTCATGGCGCTGTCGAGCAGTTTGCCGATGAGCGGGTCTTTGGCGCGGCCTTTGATGTAAGACCAGCGGGCTTCGGGCGGCACCCAGAAAATGTTTTTCTGAACGTATTCGTCGCGGCCTTCAGGATCGGCGTATTGATCGTCCTTTTCCAACGGTTTCGTTTTCCCTCCACTTACTGCAACTAGATAAGAATGGCGTTCCTCGAAGGCATCGGAAATATATTTCAGAAAGATGAGGCCGAGAACGACGTGCTTGTATTCGGCGGCGTCGAGATTGCCGCGCAGTTTGTCTGCCGTGGCCCAAAGCGTGGCTTCAAAGCCCAAAGCAGAACTGCTTGCTTTATCCTGACTGTTTCCTTTAGCCATGTTTGGCAGCGAGTGTGCGCGGGAAAGCGGGCAGCGTCAATTCCGCGTTCATTCCGCCTGCATTCGATTTCGGCGACAAGCGGCGGTTATATTCCAGCATCCATTGGTTTCGTTCAAAAAACTTTGTGCCGGGGCGGCTTCATGGTTTAATTACCCGGCATGTTTTCATCGGAAATCAAATCGGTGCATTTCACCGGCATCGGCGGCACCGCGATGGCGTCCGCAGCAGCAGCGATGCTGGACAAGGGTTTTGCCGTCACCGGCTCGGACCAGAATGTTTATGAGCCGATGGCGTCGTTTCTCGCCGCCAAAAAAATCGCCGTGATGAACGGCTACGCCGAACAGAACCTCAAACACAAGCCGGACCTCGTCGTCATCGGCAACGCCATTTCGCGCGGCAACCCCGAAGCCGAGTTCGTGCTGGACCACAAGCTGCGTTACTGCTCGCTGCCGGAACTGCTCCGGGAATTTTTCATCCGCGGCAAGCGCGCGCTCGTCGTCGCCGGCACTCATGGCAAGACCACGACGACTTCGCTGCTGGCGTGGGTCTTCGAGCACAACGGGCTGAACCCGAACTTTCTCATAGGCGGCATCCCGAACAATTTTTCGCAGGGCGCGCGGTTCACGGACAGCGAGTGGTTCATCATCGAGGGCGATGAATATGACACCGCGTTTTTCGACAAGCGCAGCAAGTTCATCCATTACCAGCCGGAGGTCGCCATCGTCAACAACCTCGAATTCGACCACGCGGACATTTTTGAAAACCTCGACGCCATCAAGAAGACATTCTCGCATTTCATCCGGCTGATTCCGCGCAACGGCCTCCTGCTCGGCAACGGCGACGACGCAAACCTCGCGCCGCTGCTGGAAATTACGCACTGCCCGGTGCAGCGGTTTGGTTTGGGAGAAAACAACAAAGTCCACGCATTTAACCTCCGTTACGGACCGACGGCGACGGAGTTTGAAATTCCCAGCTTCAAGTTTCACCTGAACATGGTTGGCGAATTCAACTTGCGCAACGCGCTGGCGGTCGTCGCGGCTGCGAAGCATTGCGGATTGAAGAACCAGCAAATCCAGTCGGCGTTCGACAAGTTCAAGGGCATCAAGCGGCGGATGGAAGTGCGCGGCATCGCGGGCGGCGTGACGGTGATTGACGATTTCGGCCATCATCCGACGGCCATCCGCGAGACGCTGCGCGCGTTGCGCATCCGTTACGCGAAGGAAAAAATCTGGGCCGTCTTCGAGCCGCGCAGCAACACGACGCGCCGGAATGTTTTTCAAGGCGAACTCGCCGCATCCTTCGCGGATGCCGACGCGGTGATTGTTTCCGAGGTGGCGCGGCTGGAGCAGATCGCGCCGGAGGAGCGGCTCAATCCCGAAAAGCTGATGCGGGACATTGGCGCGACCGGCAAGCCGACCGCGTATTTGCCGGACGCGGACGCCATCGTCAATCATATCGCCAAAAATGTGCAAGGTGGCGATGTGGTGGTGCTGTTCAGCAACGGCGGCTTCGGCGGCATCCACGGAAAACTGCTGGAGCGGCTGGGGCGAAATTGAACCTGTCCGCTGGTTCACGCGAGTTGTTTCGGGCTTGACGCCTGCGCAAATATCGCGTGAACTGACACGCGTGGAAACCATTTTTGAAAACTCCGCGCCAGCATTCATGCGTTTGTTGAGTTGAACCCAGATTTATGAAAACCATTCATCATTTCCTCTTGATTACAACCGCCGCAGCCACCTGTGTGATTCTCTCCGCGACCCAGGAAACGGCAACGAATTCAACCGCGCCCGCCGCCATCAAGGCAGCCCCGGCGGCTCCAGGCGGGGTCGTGACAACCAACGCCGCCTCGACTGCCACAGCCCCGGCGCCGGCCATCGCCACAAACAAAATCGCGCTCACGGTCGTCAAGGTGGACA
>JBEKRA010000136.1:0-6566 GCA_049519195.1 Verrucomicrobiota bacterium | reverse complement strand
GCTCCGGTTTCTCGGCGGCGTTCCGATGGCCAGTCTGGAAGACTTGAAGGCGGCGGTTGGCGCCGTTTGCGCGAACGCCCCGCCGTTGCAGTTGCGCGCCGCAGGCATCGGCTTTTTCCCCAACACACGTTCTCCGCGCGTCGTCTGGGCCGGCATTCAGGACGCGGAACGGGTTTTGATTGATTTTCAAAAACGAATTGAAGCGGCTGTCCGGCCATTCACCGCCGAACTAGGCGCGGAAAATTTCACCGGGCACGCGACATTGGGCCGCGTGAGGGATTTGAAACGGTTCGATGCCGTGAAACTGGCGGCTCAGAAACTGGCGGCTCACGCGCAAACAATCAAAGACCGCGTGTTTGGCGAATGGATGGCGCGCGAGATTGAAATCGTCCGGAGCGAGTTGTCACCGGCGGGAGCGCTGCACACAACGCTGGCGGCATTTTTCATGGCTGGAGGGATTGAATCGTTCGAGACTCCTGCAAAAACGGCGTAGCCGCTCCCTGACGGAAACCTGGATCGTTGCAAAAAGCTCCTGCTCGTCTTCAAGAAGAACATCCGCTGAAGTCAAGCGGCCTTCGGTTTGGGCGGGGCGGTGCTTTGGCGCTCGATAAGTTCGGCGGTGAGGCGCTGGGGTTGCACAACTTGGCCGCGCAGGAGGGACATCATCGCTTCCATGGCGGCGACGCCGAGGCGGAACTTGGGCTGGCGCACGGTGGTCAACGGCACGCGGAAGTATTCGGCCACTAGGATGTTGCCGAAACCGGCCACGGAAATGTCTTCGGGAATCTTCATGCCCCGCGCCAGCAGTGTGTCCGCGCAGCCGACGGCGACAAGATCGGTGACGGCCTGGACGGCGGTGGCATTGCACTTTTCCTTCAGCATTTGTGACGCGGCCCTGGTGCCGTCCTCAATGGTGCTGCCGGCTTGAAAGACGAGTTTGTCGTCCACTTCCAGATTGGCCTCGCGGAGGGCGCGGCGATAGCCCTCGAAACGTTCATGCGCCCACGACGCGACGGGCGGGCCGGTGAGGTAGGCAATGTGTTTGTGGCCGAGCTTGAGGAGGTGTTGCGTGACATTGTAGCTGGCGACAAGTTCCTCAATCTCGATGCTGACGAACGTTTTGCAAAAGGGCGCGGGCGGGCCGAGCAACACCACCGGTGTCTGGCGTCCGATCAATTCCTGGTAAATCCGCGCCTCGGCTTCATAACGATAAACGGGCGAGATGAAGAGTCCGTCCACGCGGCGGGAAAGCAGGCGGCGGATGCCATGTTCCTCGCGTTCGGGGAGGTTGTGGGTATGAGCGAGGAGGATGTCGTAGCCGAGTTCGCGCGCACGGTCTTCGATGGCGAAGACGATGCGGGAGAAGATGGGGTTGGTGATGGTGGGGATGACCAGGCCGAACATACGGGAGGTCCGGCTGCGCAGGCCCTGCGCAAAGGAATTGGGGACGTAACCCATCTGCTGGGCGAGCGCCTTGATGCGCGCCTTGGTGGCGGTGGAAACGTCCGGGGCGTCCCGCAAAGCCTTGGAGACGGTCATCACTGCCACACCGGCGCGCTGTGCAATGTCTTTTAATCGGACCATTGCAATTAAAAAGGCAAAATGAAAAAGGAAAAGGTTTGCATTGCGTCAAACACTTTTGGATTTGGAATTTCTCTTTGCTGAAACGACAATGGCGCCGAGAATGCGTTTGAGTTCCAATGCTTCGTCCAGAATTGGTTGCAAACGCGACTGCGCTACGACTTCGGCTGCGGCGAGCAACCGGAGCCGATAATGAGTTTCCCGTGCTTCTTTCAGCGAAATATTGTTCTTGCTGATGAAATCGGCGCGGCTTTGCGCCGCCTGTGCTTCTTCTACATTTGAGCCGATACTCGTGCCGCATCGCAGTAATTGCTTGCCGAGCGTTGAATTTACCCAGGACCTGCCTTCCAGAAACTGACACAATTTGATAATCCGAAGCCCAAAATCAAACGTTCGCTTTTCAATATCACGTGGTTTTTCCAAGGCATTCATCTTTTGCTTACTTTTTAATTTTTCCTTTTGCCTTTTTCATTCAAAGATAGGTTCCGCGCCAGTGAAGTTTGTGGCGCAGGGCTTCGAGAAATGAACTGTCAGCCAAGTGCATCAAACGAATGGCGCTGTGGCTCCGGCGGATGGTGATTTCATCCCCGGCGTCCAGGTCGGCAACCACCTCGCCGTCGGCGCTCAAGATGGTCGCGGGCTGCGGCGTGACGGCCTTCACCCGAAGCGTCGAGGCCAGCGGCAAAATTATGGAGCGGTTCGAGAGCGCATGGGGACAGATGGGCGTCAGGACAAATACATCCGCCGTGGGCAGCACGACCGCGCCGCCGGCGGCCAGCGAATATGCCGTGGAACCGGTCGGCGAGCTGATGATCAACCCGTCGCAGCGGTAGCGGGTGATGAGTTCGCCGTCCACCGTCACGTCCAGGGTGATGAGACGGGAGACGGCGCCGCGGCTGACGACGATGTCGTTGAGGGCGGTGGCGCGGATGGGCCGGCCCTGGCAGACACCGCGGGCTTCGATGAGGTCGCGCGCCTCGAATTTGAATTCACCGCGCCAGATTTGCTTGAGCGCGCGCGGCAATTCATCGCTGGGCACGGCGGTGAGAAAGCCCAGGCCGCCGAGATTGACGCCGAGCACGGGCGTGGAGGCGCCGGCGATGTCGCGGGCGACATGCAGCATCGTGCCGTCGCCGCCGAAGACGAGGAGCAGATCCACTTCGCGGGCGAGGGTGGCGGCGTCCGGGGCGATGACGGCCTTCAATTTGGCGAGCCGGGCGGTTTGTGCCTCGCAAATGATTCTTCGACCGGCGCGCTGGATGAGGCGCGAGGCGCTGCGGACGATTTCGGCGCAACCGGCCTTGTCCAGATTGCCGATCAGACCGACGCGTTTGATTTTGTCAGCGAATTTTTTCAATCAACACCAGAAATTCTTTGTTGCCTGCCGGGCCGAGCAGGGGAGATTCAACCACATTCCGCCAGCAAAGGCCAGCCTGCGCCGCGACAAAATCGCGCAGCTCGCGGATCACGCGGTCATGGATGGCGGAATCGGTGATGACGCCGCGGCCCTTGTCGGCCTCGGCCTTGCCCGCCTCGAATTGCGGCTTGATGAGTGCGATGATTTTGCCGTCAGCATTCAGCAACGGCACGGCGGCGGGAAGGATTTTCCGCAGCGAAATGAATGAGCAGTCAATGGTGATCAAATCCACGCCGGCGAACGTTCCTCCGAACTGCTCCGGCTTCAGAAATCGCGCGTTGGTCTTTTCCATGACGACGACACGCTTGTCATTTCGGAGTTTCCACGCGAGCTGGCCCCGGCCCACGTCCACGGAGAACACCTTCGCCGCGCCGCGCTGGAGCAGGCAGTCGGTGAAGCCGCCGGTGGAAGCGCCGAGGTCGAGCGCGACGAGGCCATTCACGTCGAGTTGAAAGTGTTGGAGCGCGTGTTCCAGCTTGTGTCCGCCGCGGCTGACGTATTTTTCCCCGGCGTCGAGAGTGAGATCGTCGTCCGGTTTGACTGAATCGCTGGGTTTGCGGGCGGGCTGGCCGTTCACGCGAACCTGTCCGGCGAGAATGGCGCGTTTGGCGCGTTCGCGGCTCACACACAGGCCGCGTTCCACCAGCGCTTGATCGAGGCGAATCATGGATGTCGGCGGCGCCAACGTTCACGCCACGCGTCACATCTTGGCGACATGGTTCAGGACTTCGCGGTAGCTTTGGAGGAAAACGACATTTTCGGCAACGGCCTTTTCAATCAGTTGTTTGAGCATGAATATCTCCGAGGCGTTGATGACGGCGTGGACGCTGTGTTGAAAGGCCTCCATCGGCGCGAATGTCTGGAAGGAATTGCCCAACAGGATGACCGTGGCGTGGCGGCGGTCGTTCATGGACATGCGCGCAAGCGCGTTCACCGATTCGTTTTCAACGAGGCTGTTCGCGGCAAACAGTTCCTCGATGATGACAACCTGATAACGGACCTGGCTGAAGCGCACCAGAAAATCGCTGTGCGTGACCGCGGCGTGAACCTTGTAACCGAGTTCATTCAACGCGGCCTTCACGATATCAAGCCAGTCCGGCGTGGAAAAAGCAATCAACGCGGGCTTGTCCGCCGCGGTGATAAATTGTGTCTCAAATGTCTCGTCAGGCATGGTTATTTGAGTTTGAGCGTGAGCGGCGGCCCGCTCGATTGGGCTTGCAGGTTTTTCATTTTCAACGCATTGAAGTTCGGGCCGGTTTCGCCGCGCCCCTTCTTGAGGTTGTCAAGAATGCGCGAGACGGGACCACGCTTGGTGCAATAAAGCAGTGCGATTTCCTCGGTGATGAAACCATTCTCAACTGCTTCGATGCAGGCATGATCGAACGTGCGCCAGCCGAAATGGTAGCTGGCCTCGATGATTTCGTAGAAGGTCTTGCCTTCGCTTTCGCCGAGGTGGATGGTTTCTTCCGTGCGGAGATTGTGGCCCATGATTTCAAACAGCGCGTGGCGGGTGCCGCCAATCTTCGGGGCCAGCCGCTGGCTGATGATCCAGCGCAGCGAATCAGCCAGGCGGACGCGGACTTGTTCCTGCTCCTCCGGCTCGAACATGCCGAGAATGCGGTTGATGGTTTCACCGGCATTGATGGTGTGCAGCGTGCTGAACACCAAATGGCCCGTCTCCGCTGCGCTCAAGGCGATTTCCACCGTCTCACGGTCGCGCATTTCACCGACGAGGATGACTTTCGGCGCCTGGCGCATCGCGGCCCGCAGGCCGTTTGCGAACGAATCGAAATCCACGCCGAGTTCGCGCTGGTTGAACGTTGCTTTTATGTGGGGATGGACGTATTCCACCGGATCCTCCAGCGTGACGATGTGGACGGGCTTGGCCAGGTTGATTTCGTTGAGGATGGCGGCCAGCGTGGTGGTTTTGCCGGAGCCGGTCGCGCCGGTGACCAGCACCAAGCCGGTCTTTTCCTTGGGGATTTCCTTGAAGATTTCCGGCATCTTCAATGTTTCCAGCGTCGGGATGACCACGGTCAACTGGCGGCAGACGGCGGAATAATGGCCGCGCTGCGAGAAGATGTTGACGCGGAACCGGGATTTCTCCGAAAGCACATACGCCGCGTCGCACGAGCCGTGTTTCAACAAATTTTCGAGCAGCAGCAGATTGTCGCCGATCATGTTAAGCACAATCGTCTCCGTCTGGAACGCCGTCAGTCTGTCAATCGGCGGATCCACTGCGACCTGCTTCAGTTCGCCATAAGATTCCACTTGCAGCGGGCATTCCACCGTGAACAGCAAATCAGACACTTCCGGCTGCGAAGCCAGCATCGTGTTCATGATGTTGTTCAATTCGGGGCGCCGCATAAATCAGGCGTCGTCGTCTTCCGGCGGGTGGGCGAGGAATGGCCGGAATTTTTTCCGGTCAATCGCCTTGTCGTAGGCGTCCTCCGGCGCAATGCGTTTCATGCGCAAGTGTTCCATGATGTTGTCGTCCAGCGGCTGGTTGCCGAATTTTTTGCCGACCTGGATCATGCCCGGAATCTGGTGCGTCTTGTTTTCGCGGACCAGATTGGCGACTGCGTTGTTGAAGACCAGAATCTCAAATGCCGCCACGCGGCCCTTCTTGTCCGTGCGCTTGAACAGGGTCTGCGCCACGATGCCTTTCAGCGACTCGGAAAGCGTCTGGCGGATTTTGTTCTGCTGTTCCGCCGGGAAAACGTCAATTATGCGGTCCACCGTCTTGGCCGCGCTCTGCGTGTGCAGCGTGCCGAACACCAGGTGGCCGGTGCTGGCGGCAATCAGCGCCAGTTCGATGGTTTCCAGATCGCGCATTTCGCCGATTAGAATGATGTCCGGGTCTTCGCGCAGCGCGCCGCGCAGCGCCGCGGCGAACGATTTGGTATGCACGCCCACTTCGCGGTGGTCCACGAGGCAGTTTTTGCTCTCATGCACAAATTCAATCGGGTCTTCCACCGTGATGATGTGTTCTTTGCGGTTTTTGTTCGCGTAATCTATCATCGTCGCCAGCGTCGTGGATTTGCCGGAGCCGGTCGGGCCGGTGACAACAATCAGCCCGTGATGCAGCATGGCGAATTTCTTAAGCACGGCGGGCAGCGGCGCGTCGAACTTTTCAAAATCCTCGAACGACAGCACGCGGGTGGGAATCTGCCGGAACACGGCGGCCACGCCGTTCTTCTGGTTGAAAAAATTGACGCGGAAACGCGAGATGTTCGGAATCTCGTAGCCAAAGTCCACGTCGCCGGTTTCCTCGAACTGTTTGACTTTGTATTCCGGCGATATTTCGTAGAGCATCGCCTTGAGCGCATCGCTTTCCAGCGGCGGATAATCCACGCGCATCAGATCGCCGTTGATGCGCAAAATGGGCGGATTGCCGGAGGACATATGCAAGTCAGACGCCTTCTGCTCAAACATCAGATTGAAAAACGCATCTATTTTGGACATAAATCCTAGTTCGCGCTCAACTTAATCGAAGAAGTGCGGAATGCAAGCCATGAATTTACTCGCTGAAATCATCCGGACCGAGGCCGCCCAGCGCGGCGTCCTG
>JBEKRA010000135.1:0-6274 GCA_049519195.1 Verrucomicrobiota bacterium | reverse complement strand
TTGGCGGGCTGTTCCAGATTGTCGCCGCAATAAACGACGCGGGCGTCGAGCAAGGCGGAGGGACTCATCCCTCCGATTGCTGGCGCAGCGATTTTCTTTGCCATACAGCGAGATTAGGCGAGCGGCTGGTCAAGGTCAATCCGTCTTCATTCCGGGCAGTGTCCTGATTTCAGGAGCGCGGGCTTCAGCCCGCTTCACCGCCCAAATTTTTTTGGACATTGAAGCGGCATAAATGCCGCGCTCCTGTAATTAGGACACTACCTCATTCCGCATTCATCAAATTTCGGCGAGACAATCCGTGTCCATTCGTGGTTTATGCCGGTTGAAAGTTGAGGGTTGAGGGTTGGGAGCGGGCAGATTAACTTTTCATCCGCATGAACCTGAAGCGTTATCTGACGATTTACGGCGCGTTGTGGCGGACTTCCGTCACGCGGGAGATGTCGTTCAAGGGCAATTTCATGCTCTGGATTCTCGTGGAGCTGCTCTGGTTCGGCCTGCAGTTGAGCTTTGTCGGCGTGATTTTTTCCCAGACCAAAACCGTCGGCACGTGGACGGCGTGGCAGGTGGTGCTGCTGACTGGCACGAGCAATTTCATCCAGGAAATTTACCAGGCATTCTTCCTCGTCAACTGCACGAACCTGTCCGAGCTGGTCCGCACCGGCAAGATGGATTTCCTGATGCTGCTGCCGGTCAACACGCGGTTCCTGGTCTCCACGCGGCAGGTGGACATCCCGTCGTTCGTCAACGCCGCGTTCGCCTTGTGCGTGATGACGTTCGCGGCGCACAAGCTGGGGCTGCATCCGACGCTGATGCAATTAGCCGGTTTCGCGGCGTTGTGTGTCGCGGGGCTGCTGGTGCATTACTCGCTGATGTTCATGCTCGCCTCGATCAGTTTTTGGACGGTGCGCGCGCAGGGAATTGTTTTTGGCTACTATAATTTATTCAACATCGCGCGGTTGCCGGACGAGGCGTTCAAGGGGGCGTTCAAGGCGGTGTTCACGTTTGCGCTGCCGGTGTTGCTGGTGAGCAACGTGCCGGTGCGTGTGCTGACGGACAAGCTGGCGTCGCCCGCGATGTGGCTGGCGTTGATAGGACTGGGCGTGGTGTGGGCGGCGATTTCGGAATGGTTCTGGCGGAAGTCGCTGCGGCATTACACGAGCGCGAGCACGTGAGGCGGATGATTGGCAAATTCAAACGTCACCCTGCCACCGTTGCCGCAAACCAGCCTTGGAATTGATTCCGGCGTCAATCCGGACTGACGCACCACCGCAAATGAAATTGCGGCCCGCTCCTGTTTTGTCATAGTTTCAATGCAATGAAGAATTTTTTCCGGCGTGAAAAGGACGTCGTCTTTGTCATCGCTCTTGTGACGGCGCTTTTAGCCGGTCTTTTCCTGCGATTATATTTGTTGAAGGATCAGGTTTTTGCTGATGACGAATGGCATGGGTTGTATTACGTCATCGGCAAATCTCCCGCGTGGCTTCTGACGCATTTTTCCATTCCCGGCGCGACCTGCATTCCGCTGAATCTTTACACATGGGCATTGGGCGCAACCATAGGCTGGTCCGAAATTATGTTGCGGCTGCCGTCACTGGTGTGCGGGCTGTTGTGCGTCCTGGTCTGCCCGCTGCTTGCCCGCAAGCTAATCGGCGGTCGCCGCGCCGTCGTGCTGGCTTTTCTGCTGGCCATTTCCCCCGTGCTGATTTTCTACAGCCGCATCAGCCGGCCATACAGTGCCATCGCCTTGCTGGGCTTTGCGGCAATTCTTCTGGCTGCGCGCTGGATGAAATCGGACGGGTTGTGGGCGGCTTTGCTCTTCGTTGTCGCAAGTGTGCTGGCAATTTTTTTTCATTTGTTTGCGGTCGTCACAGTGGCGGCGCCAGTATTGGCGGCAATTGTTTTTCAAACCTGGAAACATTTTCGGAAAACCCCGCTCGCCGAGACAAAGACGCCAACGCTGCGACAATGGATTGTCGTGGCGATGATCATTACGGCAATGTCCGCCGCATTGGTTTTGCCGGCGCTGATTTATTCGCTGCAAAGCACGTTCTTCACAATCGCGCTGAAAGGAACCTTCCGATGGCAATCCTTGCCGCAGGTGGCGCAACTGATCAGCGGCACCGGACAGCCTGTGCTGGCCTTGCTTTTTTGGTGCGCGTTCATTGTGGGAGCGATCGAGCAAAGCCGGCGCAATCCCTGGTTTGGCGGCATGCTGGTCAGCCTTTATCCGCTGCATGTTCTGGCGCTTTTGCTTTCACGACCGGACTCTGCGCAGAGCGCCATCATGCTGGTTCGCTACTGCATCCCGCTTGTGCCTGTCAGCCTTCTGCTCGTGGCATGTGGAATTCAAAGGACGCTGGAGGCCATTGCCGCCCGCGTGAAATTGCGGCCGGCGTCGCAGATCCTGATAGCCGCCGCCTGCGTGGCCGCGCTGGCGTTTTCGGGGCCGTTGCCGCAAACCTATGTTGCCCCAAACAATTTCACCAGTCACGGAGCCTATCAGCATCACTATGACAGGATAAACTGGGGGCAATCTTTTTACAGCGACTTTACTCCGGCGGATTTCAAGCTGACGACGACAATTCGGGCCGATGAAGTGTCCCCGTTCTACGGTTTGCTTACGAAGGAGTCCGGCTCGCGGCCCATTGTCGAGTATCCGATGTTGATCGGCGATCACTTCAATCCACTCTACTACTACCAGCGGTTTCACCATCGCCAGGTGATTGTTGGTTACACAACGGATATGAAGCTCGCCGATGGCCTGGCGCCCGGCAACATTTATGGCAACACCTACATTGACCAGGTCACCAGTCTCATTGACGACCCATCTCGGCTGAAGTTTCGCAACATGATTTTCATGGACGATCCGGCGGCGATGCGCGCCCGCGGGGTGGAATATGTGATTTTGCACAAACGCTTCGAAGCACAACTGCCGGAGGTCGCGCCGCCACCGCCGGATCTGGAGCGGCTGCTGGAACAATACCGCAAGGCGTTGGGAAAACCTTTTTACGAAGACGCGCACATCACCGTTTTCAAACTTTAACAAAATCGGCGGATCATTTTACATCCGCCTTTATTTCTTCAAATTCCTTCTGCACTTCCGGCGACGCGGGACGACCGCGAAAAGCCAACGCGATGTATTCCGCAAACCTGGCTTGGGCGGCGCGGGCATAAGTTTCCCGCTGTTTCGGATCTGTGGCGGTTTTGGACAGCTTGCGATACAGGCGTGCCAGGTTGAGATTGGTCGAATCAAATTTTGGATGGAGCCGGTCGGAAGTCAGCAGACTTGCCAGCGCCGCGTCCGGGTCGCCTTTCACTTCCTGCACCAGCGACTGGAGAAAAAATAGGTGGGAGGTTTCCGGCGGCGGGGGTTGCTGACGGTCGCGCCAAAATTTCTCCAGCCCCGCCTGAATCACGATTTCCATTTTGCGGATTGAGGAGACCACGCGAGGCGTGTTTTGCCGCGCGACAGCGGAAGTAAAGTCGGCATAATAATAAGCCGCCAGATTTTCGTAGGTTGTCGGGCTGGGCCGTGGCAGGGCGACGTGGTATTGCCACAAGGTTTCGCCGTTGCGCCACACCTGTTCATAGGAGAGTTTTTGAAACACATTGATTGCCGCGAAGACAACGCTGATCGTCAACACGCCGATGCGCCATGCCGGTTTTGGGCGCCGCAGGGCGGCGCCAGCGAGGGACACGGCGACGGCCAGAACACAGAACGCGGGAAAATAAATGTAGCGCTCGGCCACCAAAATGCCGATATAAATCAAATTCATGTAAGGCACCATGAGCACGAAAAAGACGGCGTAATAGAAAAAAACATCTTTGTGCCGCCGGAACAGCCAGACCCCGATTACAATGATTGCCGCCATGGTTGCCAGCGCCGTTGCGATTTGCCAGGACGGATAGGAAGATTGCAGCGCCGGCCATGTATAAAGCACCGTGAGGCGCCATGGGGAAAAAATCTGCCGCAGATAGAGCCAAAATGCCAGCGGATCAATCATCAGCAAATTCCAAAGATGCGCCAGGCCATGCGCGGTATAGCCGCGATCAAATATGCCCATTTGTGCCAGTATTCGCTGATACCACACGTAGATGACACCGCTCATTGCGAGGCTGGGGGCAAGCAATAATCCTTCCCGCGCCAGCGCGCGTCCCCACAAGAATGGCGCGTCCGGTGAACGTTCGCAGCACAGATACGGAAAGAAAATGGCATGAAGAAAAAGCATGAGAGGAAATGTCAGCACGCTGATCTTGGACAACAACCCGACGGCAAAGAATGCCAATGCAGCCGCATACCATGCCCATCGCGCCGCCATGCCTTCTGCCGTCAGGCGTTGTGTTTGCGCGCACAGCGCCAACAGCATGAACAGCGCGGACAGGATATCCTTGCGACCCATGATCCAGGCCACCGGCTCCGTATGCGCGGCGAGAACCAGATACGCGACGGTTGTGGCCAGGGCAAAGCCGTAACGCCGGGTCGTTCCAAGCAGGAAGACAAACAGCAGTGCGACAACGATTCCGTGGAGCAGCACGTTGCCGAGATGATAGCCAAACGGATTGCCGAAACCGAATATGCGGCTGTCGAGTGCCCAGGTTGCATCCCGTGCCAGCAATGGTTCTTCACGCGGGAAAGATGTCAAAAAAATCGCCTTCAGGTCGGCGGATAAATGCGGACGCCCGTAAAGTTCCGGATGATTCTGTAGAATCCGGATGTCATCATAATGCACGAAGCCGTATTGTGTGGAGGGAAGATAAAAAATCCACGCCGCCACCGCGAGCAGCAGCCCCGTGAAGAAGTTGCGGTGGCGAAGAATCAGGCCTTGCCCCCTGTGCTTGCTGCCGGTGTCGGACATGGGTGTTGTCATCGAATCGCGCTGATTAGCATTTGTTTGGCCATTGGCTTGAACGGACTCATCAGGTAAAGACGGATCAGGAGCGGATGCACCGGCAAGCGCGATTTCAGGGTCAACGGCATGAAACGCGGCACGCAGCGAACGACCCGAAAACCATTGGCGGCCAGCAGATCACTCAACCCTTGGGAGGTGTAAATGGAAATGTGCGTGTAATCGTCGAAATACTCGCGGAAACAGTATTTGAAATTCGGCTGAACGATGCTGATCATCGCCCCCGGCTTCATCTTTCGCCGGAGCTGTGTGAGGCATTCCACCAGATCCGCCTGCGAAACATGTTCAAAACAATTGCTGCTAAAAACATAGTCAACCGAATTATCCGGCACGCCGTCGAGCAGTGTAATGCTGGTGACCAGGCCTTCCACACCGGCTTCCAAGTGCTGGAGCATCCCCGGCCATGCATCCACCGCCAGCCGCCGGCGGGCTTTGACGGCATTGATGAATTCGCCGTAGCCCGCGCCCAGTTCCAGCACCACGCCGTCGGCCGGAATCCGTTTTTGGAATTCGCCGGCCACCAGCGTTTGCCAGAGCAGGCGGCGGCGCGGATCCGGCGTGAAGCGCGTGTTGTGATAAATGTCATCGGTCATGGATGAAACCTTTCCAGTTGGTGAAGATGCCACAAAGCATCCGCAATCCCAGCCGCGTGGCGATACGGTTGTTCACGTTGCCGCCCTTGCTCGCGCCCACGCGCGGGTAAAAACAAACCGGGCATTCCAGAATCCGTGTTCCCGCCGCCAGCGCCGTGTCCAGGAAATAGGCGTTGAATTCCAAGTTGATGCGGGGATCCAGTTGAGGCAGGAGCCGCCGCAGTGCCGGGTTGCGGCAAAGTTTGTATGTCGTGCCAACGTCGGTGAGCGACACCATGCCCAGATGTTTCAACTCCAGCACTTTTCCGGCAAACAGATTGCCGTAGTGCATATACAGCGACAACTGCGTGTCGCGCTCCTGAAGCTGCTCGACGATCCGGCTGCCGTTCACCACGTCTGCGTGCGGGATGTAGGCGATAAATTTGTCAATGTCCGCCGCACGAAAAGTCAGATCACCTTCGCACAGCATGGTCAGCTCCGTGTCCTCGTATTTCAGCGCCTCCCGCAGCGCGCGATGCACGCACGCGCCGTAACCCTGCCGCGTTTCGTTGAAGACGAGAGCGCCGGATTGCTCCGCCAGTTCCATCGTGCGATCCGTGCTGTTGTTGCTTATGACGATCACGCGCTTGACCAGCGGATGCGCGCGGAAATCCTGAACCGCCCCGCCGATGCTGCGTTCGTCGTTGTAGGCGGTGAGGGCAACGGTCAGGAGGCGGTTTGCGGGCGGATTGTTGCGGACAAATTTCGCGTGGCGGATGCGCGTGACGTTGCGGA
>JBEKRA010000134.1:0-6383 GCA_049519195.1 Verrucomicrobiota bacterium | reverse complement strand
GCAACTGGGCGCGGAACTTTTGGCGGAAACCATTCCGGATTTTGTCGCCGGGAAAATCCGGCCGCAGCCGCAGCCGGCGGAAGGCGTCAGCCACGCGCCAAAAATCAAAAAGGAGGACGGACGCATTGACTGGAACCTGCCGGCGGAAACAATCTGGAACCGGCTGCGCGCCTTCACGCCGTGGCCGGGCGCGTTCACTTTTTTTAGTGGCGCGGGCTTCCAGCCAGCAACTGACAGGCAAGATGCCTGTGCCACTAAGCCGCAGTTGCTGAAAATCTGGAAAGCGGAACCGGTCGGACAATCCGGCGGAGCGGGGGAGATTTTGTCGGCGGACAAAACCGGAATAGTGGTTGCCTGCGGAAAATGCGCGCTGCGGATTTTGGAATTGCAGCGCGAAGGCGGCCGGCGCATGGGCGCGGCGGAATTCCTGGCGGGTCATCCGTTGGAGGCGGGCGGGAAATTCAAATAGGAGCGCGGACAGCTTGTCCGCGTGAACAAACTCACCAACTCGCGGACAAGCTGTCCGCGCTCATTCGCGGCTGGCCGTGGCAGCGGGCGTGAGTCCGCTCAAATAAATACTCAAGCCAGCCGCTGCTTTGCATCGCGAAAACCGGCGGCGTAGGCTTCAAACACGCGGCGCATCTCGTCGCGGACGGTGCGGAAGCATTGCAAAATTTCATCTTCGCTGCCAGTGGTTTTGGCCGGATCAAAGAACGGCCAGTGGTGGCGGTTCAACTGGCCGGGAAAAATCGGGCAGGCTTGGTCCGCGTTGCCGCAGACGGTGATGACGGTGTTCACCGGCTGTTGCAGAAATTCAGTGAGCGGCTTCGAGCGATGCGCAGAAATGTCAATGCCCGCCTCGGCCATGACCTTGATGGCGAGCGGATGGACGCGGCCGGTCGGATTTGAGCCGGCGCTCTGGACGTTTGCGAGGTCGCCAAGCGCCGCGCGTAAAAAGCCTTCGGCGATGTGGCTGCGGCAGGAATTGCCGGTGCAAAGAATCAGGATGGTGGGTTTCATATTTGATTTAGAAAACATCGAACATTCAACATCCAACACTCAACATCCAGAGAACGCGCGTTTCCAACATTGGGTGTTGGATGTTCGATGTTGGTTGTTGGATGTTTCATTTTATTCCGCGTTGATACCAGCCGCGCGACTGGTTGCAGATTTTGCAGACAGACAGCATCACCGGCACTTCCACGAGCACGCCGACGACGGTGGCCAGCGCCGCGCCGGAACCCGCACCGAACAGTGTGATGGCCACCGCCACGGCCAATTCAAAGAAGTTGCTCGCGCCGATGAGTGCGCCGGGCGCGGCGACGTTGTGCGGCACACGCAGCTTGCGCATCAGCAGGTAGGCCAGCGTGGAATTGAAATAAACCTGGATGACAATCGGCACCGCCAGAAGCAGCACCGCCAGCCAGCGCGTCGTTAAATTCTCCGCCTGAAACGCGAAGATCAAAACCAGTGTCAGCAGCAGCGCCGCGATGGTCACGGGATGAAATTTCGGCAGGAAACTTTTCTCGAGCCAGTCCTTGCCGTGCGATTTGAGCAGCACTGTTCGCGTCAGCCAGCCCGCTGCCAGCGGAATGACGATGAACACCACGACGCTGGTGATGAGCACCTTTGGCGGCACGACGACGTTGGCCACGCCGCACAGGAACATCACGATGGGCGCGAATGCGACAAGCATGATGAGGTCGTTCACCGCCACCTGCACCAGCGTATAAACCGGGTCGCCGTCGGTGAGATAGCTCCAGACAAACACCATCGCCGTGCAGGGCGCGGCGGCGAGGATGATGAGGCCGGCGGTGTATTCCTTCGCCAGTTCCGGAGAAATCCACCGCGCAAAAACGTGCTGCATGAACAGCCACGCGAGCAGCGCCATGCCGAACGGTTTCACCAGCCAGTTGACGAACAGCGTGACGGCGAGGCCCTTCGGTTTGCGCGCGATGCCGCCGAGCGCGGTGAAATCCACCTTGAGCATCATCGGACAAATCATCAGCCAGATGAGCACGGCGATGGGCGCGTTGACGTGAGAGCCGCGGACGAATTCCAGTTTGCTCAACGACGCCGTAAATTGTGGCGCGAATTTGCCGAACGCGACGCCAACAACCATGCACAGAAAAACCCAAACGGTCAGGTAGCGCTCGAAAAAAGCGAGACGTTTGGGTGCGGTTGAAATTTCACCCGTCATGCGTGCGGTCCTGCTTGGGCGCCGTGTTCCTCCAGCAACGCCGAGGCCATGCGTGCCGCTTCCCGCGTGAAACCGGCGCATTTTTGGCGAAGGCTGTGTTCCTTGAAAAATTGCTGGCCTTCGGGCGTGTCGAGCCGGCAGCCGAGAAGCTCCTTGCAGTTGGTGGAGCCGAATTTTGCTTCACATCCGCTCAAAAATGCCCGGGTCAGCCGATGGTTCTCATCGCGCGAAGCGTCGGCACTGGATCGTCCGGTAATCATGCTGATGGCGAGCACGCCGCCGCTCACCGCGCCGCAAATCCCGCCGGTTCGCGAGACGCCGGCGCACAGACTGGTGGCAATGCGCGGAATTAAATCGGAGCGGATATCGCGGCTTTCGGCGACAGCCTGGAGGACGCTTTCCGCACAGCAGAGTCCCTGTTCAAAAAGTTCGCCGCTGCGTTGAGCGGTTTGATCTGGATTGTGGTTCATGGTTTTATTGGTTTGATTTTCGCGCCTGAACTTCCACGCTGGCGATGTAATCCGCAGGCTTGGTTCCCGCCGGCAGTTGTTCGACAATTTTCTGGTAAAGCGGATCTTCAAAATGAGCCATCGCTTCGACGTATTCCGGTTTGATTTTGAGAACGACATCCGTCAAACCCGCTCTGCGCGCGAGAAGTTCTGTTTCGGAAACAAGAAGTGCCCCGGCCACGCAGCCGACCAACGCCTCGACCATTTTCAAAATTTCCGGAGGCAACGGCTTGACCAGCGCCATGTCGGACACCGCCACGCGCCCGCCGGGTTTCAGCACGCGCGCCATTTCGCGCCAGACTTGCGCCTTGTCCGGCGAAAGGTTGATGACGCAATTGGAGATGATGACGTCCACGGAATTGTCGGCGACGGGCAGATGTTCGATTTCGCCAAGGCGGAACTCGACGTTGTCCAAACCGGTTTCCTTCCGGTAATACGCGGTGTTATTCCGCGCCTTGCCGAGCATTTCCGGCGTCATGTCCACGCCGATGGCGCGGCCGGTCGCGCCGATTTTGCGTCCCGCGATGAAGACGTCAAAGCCGCCGCCGCTGCCGAGGTCGATAACGATTTCACCGGGCTTCAGCGCGGCGAGCGCGGCGGGGTTGCCGCAGGAAAGCCCCATGTTCGCGCCGTCCGGAAGCGCCTTGAGTTCATCAACGGTGTAGCCGAGTTCGCGGGCGAGCTTGTCGGCATCCTGCGGCGCGGAGCCGCAGCAGGAAACGCCCGAACTGCAACCGCAGGCGGCGGTTTCCTGCGCGATTTTGGCGTAGCCTTCACGCACGAGCTTGCGCACGGAATCATTTTGTTCGTCAGTCAGCAATGTTTTCATAAATCAGCAGCATTTTTGCCGGCGGCAGATGACGCCGGGGTCGGTTTTCAAAATCTGTTTCAACTTTTTCGCGTCGGCGGCCGCCTCATCAGTCTTGGCGAGCGATTTGTGAACCCAATCAAGCGCCTCGCGCACGGTGACGGGCGCGGATTTGCCCGGCAGCCGGTAATAGACCCAGCGTTCCGACTTGCGCGACAAAATCAAACCGGCCTGGTGCAGGATGGAAAGGTGCTTGGAAACGGTGGACGGCGCGAAGCCAAACAGTTCGGTGATCTGGCAGACGCAGAGTTCGCCGCGCCGGAGCGCGAGGAGAATCCGCACACGGTTCGGGTCGGACAGCGCATTGGTGATGGCCATGAATTCGCGCATGAAACGTTATTTAGTCAAATGACGAAATGATAATCGCATCAGTTGTTCCGCTGGTCAAGCATTTTTTTGCAGGCTGGCGATTTGCGCCTTCAGGGGCTGGTCGCTGGCGGCGCGCCCTTGTTTTTCGCGCCGGTGTGCCGGATGTCCTGCGCCTCGCAGAGATAAACGACGTCCTCCGCCACGTTGGTCGCGTGGTCGGCGATGCGCTCAAGGCTTTTGGAGACGACCATCAAATGTAGGCAGCGGCCAATCGTGTCCGGATTTTCGACCATGTGCTGCACGAGAGCGGCGTGGATTTGTTTGTTGAGCGCGTCCACCTCCTTGTCGCGCGGAATCATGGCGCGGGCGGCGGCGGGATCCTGGTTCATATAAGCGTCGAGCGCGGCCTTGAGCATGTCGAGGGCGAGGCCGGCCATGCGAGGCAGGTCGAGGACGATTTTCACCGGGGGTTCCTGCGACAGGTCGCGGGCGCGCTTGGCGATTTTGGATGCTTCGTCGCCGATGCGTTCGATGTTCTGGGAGATTTTCATGGCCGTGGTGACGAGGCGCAGATTGCTGGCGAGCGGCGCCTTGGTGAGCAGTTGGATGACCAGTTCGTCAATCTCCACTTCAAACTGGTCAATGACGCGGTCGTTTTCCTTGACGCGCAAGGCGAGGTCGCGGTCGCGCTGGGTGAGCGCCTGGAGCGCCTGGTTCACCGCCGTCTCGGCGTGACTCGCCATTGTCAGCAGCTTTTGTTTTAGAATGTCCAATTCCATGTCGAAATGTTCCATAATTTTGATTTGGTTTCGCCGGCCGGTTTCAACCGAACCGTCCGGTCACATAATCTTCCGTTTGTTTCTTCGCCGGGCTGGTGAATATTTTCGTCGTCGGTCCGAACTCAACCAGTTCTCCGAGATAAAAGAATGCCGTAAAATCGGACGCGCGCGCCGCCTGCTGCATATTGTGCGTCACAATCACAATCGTGTAATTCTTTTTCAATTCCAGAATCAAATCCTCGATTTTGGCCGTCGCGAGCGGGTCGAGCGCGGAGGCTGGCTCGTCCATGAGCAGCACCTCCGGCTGCACGGCGAGCGCGCGGGCGATGCACAGCCGCTGCTGCTGGCCGCCGGACAAACTGATGGCCGGGGCATGGAGCCTGTCCTTGACTTCGTCCCACAGCGCGGCCATGCGCAGCGACTGTTCAGTGCGCTCGGCGAGAATATTACGATTGCGCAGGCCGTTGAGCCGAAGGCCGACGGTGACGTTTTCAACGATGGACATGGTCGGAAATGGATTTGATTTCTGGAAGACCATGCCGACGCGGCGGCGGACCGTGACCGACTCGACGTTGCGCGAGTAAATGTCGTCGCCGCACAGGCGGATTTCACCTTCCATTCGCGCCTCGGGATTGAGTTCGTGCATTCGGTTGATGGCGCGGAGGAAGGTTGATTTGCCGCAGCCGCTCGGCCCGATGATGGCGGTGACGGCCCTGGGTGCGATGTCGAGCGAGACATTTTTGACGGCGGCGTTTTTGCCGAAAAAGACGGACAGGTTGCGCACGGTCAGGGTCGGGGCGCACGCGAATTTCGGTTCCGTTGCCGTGTTGGGCGTTTGATTTGCAGGTTCGGGCATGGCGTTTCAAATTTTGGGTTGGAAGCGGTCGCGCGTAAGGAAGCGGACGCCGATGTTGATGCACAACACGAACAGGAGCAGCACGAGCGCGCCGGCCCAAGCCTGCCGGTGCCAGTCATCGTAGGGCGAGATGGCGTAGGCAAAAATTTGCAGAGGCATGGCGGCGATTGGCTCGGTAAGGCTGCGCGCCCAATACTGGTTGCCCAGCGCGGTGAACAGCAGCGGCGCGGTTTCGCCCGCCACGCGTGCCAGCGCGAGCAAAACGCCGGTGACAATTCCCTTCAGCGCGGTGCGGACTACGATTTGCACGACGGTTTTCCATTTTGAAATTCCAAGCGCGAGCGCTGCTTCGCGGTAGCCGCCCGGCACGAGCTGCAAAACTTCCTCCGTGGTCCGCATCACGAGCGGAATCATCATCAGTCCCAACACCAAGCCGCCGGCCAGCGCGGAGTATCCAGAAACTGAATTGTGCCATTGAATGATTTTCGCGATGAACAGGCTCCAGAGACCGGTTGGCGAAATGCTGTCCGCCACCAGCGTGCTGTCACTTTGTTCATGATACCAGATCGTGACGTCAGTCTCTTGCTGCAATGAGTCGAACTGATCCTTTCCGTTCAGATTCAACCTGGTCTTTGCATCCACCTTGAATTCTTTGGCGGCGCCCGCCGGATTCTGCACCGTGACGACGTGCTTCGCCGTGTTCACTGATTTAACCATCCCTCGGAATGGCATCGCCAGAGGCACGACGAGCAGCGCATAGACAACGATGCCCCACGTGATGGACGGCACGCCGTTCAAAATGTCCGCCGCAAAACGGATCCACCAGTTCAATTTTGTTCCGCCGTATTCGGAAAGAAAAACG
>JBEKRA010000133.1:0-12378 GCA_049519195.1 Verrucomicrobiota bacterium | reverse complement strand
CTCGCGCAATGGCGCGGAAATGCTGGAACAACCCCTCCTGCGACGGCTTGTTGTAATACGGCGCGACCTGCAACGAGCCGTCCGCGCCGATTTTTTCGGCCTCGCGCGTCAAATAAATTGCCTCGCTAGTGGAATTCGCGCCGGTGCCGGCGAGCACCTTGACTTTGCCGGCGGCGAGTTTCACCGTCAGCGCGATAATTTCGAGATGCTCCTCGCAATCCACCGTCGGCGATTCGCCGGTGGTGCCGACCGGCACAATGCCGTCCACGCCGCCCTTGATCTGTCGTTTGATCAGGCGTTCGAGGGCAGCTTCATCCAGCGCGCCGTTTTTGAACGGCGTGACAATTGCGGTATAGGTTCCAGTGAACATGACTGGCATAGTTTCAGAAAACCGGCGCGGTTTGGCGAGCAGAATCTCAAGCAGACTCAATGAACCGCCGAACGTTCGGCGGCAAATCTGCCAATCCGTGTGTAGTGTCGGCGCTGTGCGCCGATTCATTCTCGATGCTGCAACAATTCAGGGCACCGCCAAAGCCCCTTAAATCCGAATTCCGGAGATGGGATCACGCCCGCCTCGGGCGTAGCTGGCCGCGCCCTTGCGCTCCAGCCTCTTGCGCAGCACTGCGGCTGCAAACGTTCGGAATCTTTTTGCACGCGGGTTTTCAGCGAGGGCGCGCTCCCTTTGTGTATTGGAGTTCAGGTTAAATGGAATGCGATTCGCGTTTTGTTCCGCGGGGTTTTCTTCCGCGCTTCGCTGGGGCGGCGGGCGGCGCGGGTTCCACTTCCGCCGTGGCCGGCAGGAAAAGATAGCGCCCGCAGTTTTCGCAAAGCTGGATGTCTTCGTCGCGTTTCAAGGTGGTGATGATCCCGATGGGCACGCGTATGTGGCAACTGGAGCAGACCTCGCCGCGAACAGCCGTCACGCCTTTCTTGCCCTTGGCAACCAGGCGGTCATAGTGGCCGAGGATTTGCGGCGGGATTTTGCCGCGCAACTCCGCGATGGTTGAGGCGGCGCTTTTTTTGGCGGTTTCTTCAAATTCGATGGCTTGAAGCTTCAGAAGGTTTTGCAGTAATTCATTCATATAACCGTGCATCACGTTTATATGAAAATTCGCGGAATCCGGCAAGACGAATCCGCATCTCAAAAAACAGCCGGGCGCGGCTATTCCTTTTTTGCCGCTTTTACTTCGATGTGCAAGTCGCGCAACTGGCGGGGCGAGACGGCGGCGGGCGAATCGGTCATCAAGTCCGTGCCCTTCGCCGTCTTCGGAAACGCAATCACGTCGCGGATGCTCGGCGTGCCGCAGAGAATGGCGATGAGCCGGTCAAAGCCGAGCGCAATGCCGCCGTGCGGCGGCGCGCCGTAGCGAAACGCTTCGAGCATGTAACCGAATCGCAATTTCGTTTCCTCCGGAGAAATTTGCAGCACCTCCTCGAACACGGTTTTCTGCACGTCGGGCTGGTGAATGCGGATGGAGCCGCCGCCGAGTTCCACGCCGTTGACCACCACGTCGTAATGCTGGCCGCGCACCTTCTTCGGGTCGCTCTTGAGCAGCGCAATGTCCTCCGCCACCGGCGCGGTGAACGGATGATGGCTTGAATACCAGCGGTTCTGCTCCTTGTCAAACGAGAGCAGCGGAAAATCCACGACCCAGAGGAAATCAAAACGGTTCACATCAATCGTCAGCTTCCCCTGCCCTTCCAAAACATCGGCGCAATACAACCGGATTTTGCCGAGGATTTCGCAGGCGTTCAGCCATTGGTCGGCGGCAAACAAGATCAAATCGCCTTCCTCGATTTTCAATTTCGACGCCAGAGCGGCCTTTTCCGCCTCGTTGAAAAATTTCACGATGGGCGATTTCCATTCGCCGCCTTCCACCTTGATGTAAGCCAGCCCTTTCGCGCCGAAGCTTTTGGCGTATTCGGTCATCGTTTCAATCTGTCCCTGCGTCGCGCAGGCCAGTCCTTTCACATTCATCGCCTTCACCACGCCGCCGGCGGCGACTGCGCCGCTGAAGACCTTGAATTTGCTGGCGCGAAATTCTTCGGTGAAATCCACAAGCTCCATTCCAAACCGCGTGTCCGGCTTGTCAATGCCCCAGCGGTTCAACGCCTCCTCGAAGCTGATGCGCTTGAATGGCGTCGGAATATCCAAGTTCAACGCCGTTTTCCAAACGCGCTTCAACAACTCCTCAATGAGCGCGTAAATGTCTTCGCGCTCGATGAAACTCATCTCGATGTCAATCTGCGTGAACTCCGGCTGGCGGTCGGCGCGCAAATCCTCATCGCGGTAGCAGCGCGCGAGCTGGAAATATTTTTCCACGCCGCCAACCATGAGGATTTGCTTGAACTGCTGCGGCGATTGCGGCAGCGCGTAAAATAGGCCGGGATTGACGCGGCTCGGCACTAGGAATTCCCGTGCGCCTTCGGGCGTGGATTTGAAGAGCGTCGGCGTCTCGACTTCGAGAAAACCCTGCTCGTCCATGAACACGCGCGTGGCCGTGGCGACCTTGCTGCGAAGGCGCAGATTGCGAGCCATTTCCGGCCGGCGCAAATCAAGGTAGCGGTATTTCAGGCGCAATTCCTCGTTCACCTTGCTAGCGGCTTCGGGATCGTCCACCGGAAACGGCAGCACATCGGCGACATTGAGCACTTCAAGTTCCTTCACCATCACCTCAACTTCGCCGGTGGGAATCTTCGGATTGTTCGTGCCTTCCGGGCGCTGGCGGACCTTGCCGGTAACGCTGACGACGCATTCGCTGCGCAACGCGGCGGCGCGCTCAAACAATTCCTTCGGCAAATCGGACGGGTCGAAGACCGTTTGCGTGCGGCCCTCGCGGTCGCGGACATCAATGAAGATGAGACCGCCGAGGTCGCGGCGGGAATGGACCCAGCCGTTCAAAGTGACAATTTGCCCGATGTGAGCCGGGCGCAATTCGTTGCAATGGTGCGTGCGTTTCATTTCAAATATAATTGGTGGGGCGCCGGCTCGTCAGGAGCCTCGCCCCACCGAAAAAAGTGAATATGGATTGTGACGAAGAAAGCGCCGGATTTCAAAGGAATTCCGCCGGGAGAAATCAAATCGCGGCGGGCTGCTTCAAGAATTACTCCGGCAGCGCAATCCGCCAGGTGTCCGTCTTGTCGCCGGATTTCTGCAACGCCTCACGCAATTGAGAATTGGAATACTGCCACACGCTACCATCGGTCAAGCCGAGATTTCCCTGATTGACATGAATCTCCGCCGTCCAACTCACCGGACCGCCTGGAACGAGCTTCAGGATGCCGCTTTCGGGCGCGGCCGGGCCGGTGATGTTGCGGTCGCCGGAAAGGAACCGGCGCGGATAGGCATCGTTCGCATCCAAGCCGACGAAATAGCTCACGTTTTGATTTTTTAGCCGGACGAAGTTGGCGGCGGCAGTCCGCGTGTCCGCCGGGCAGACCAGGATTCTTGGCGTGCTCAATTCGTTCGATATGACTTGGAAATGCCGGAACGTGTCCGCGCCGGTGATGAACTCCTTTGTGCCGCCTTTGGCCACCGGCACATCCATCGGATATTTGCCGCCGTTGTCGCCTTCCCAGATGCGATAAGCCAGACCAATCTGTTTGAGATTGTTGACACAGTTGATGCGTTGTGCCTTTCCCTTCGCTCTGGCCAAGGCGGGCAACATCATCGCCGCCAGAATGGCGATCACCGCGATGATGACAAGCAAGGCGACAAGGGTGAAACCGTTCTTCGAGAACCGCTGGAAGGTGAAGTTCATACCCGCACTTTGGAACCGCCCTGCGTTGGGTTCAAGTCATTTTTGATCGAATTTATCCAGCGGATCAATTCAGCAAGATTGATTTTCCACTTTACTTTTTTACCAAAACTTGATTGACTGCCAGTGTATTTGTGCAACTCAATGGAAACCACCACTTCGCCATGAAAAAAACAAACCTGATCCACTTCGCGCCGGCGCTGATTCTGACTGGCGTGCTTGCCATCCTCGGCTTTAGCTGCAGCAAACAATCCGCGCCGTCCATCGGGCCGGGTTCAAACGCCTCCCCTGTTGTGTCGGTGGAAAAAAACAGTTTCAGCGAAGTCACCTCGCAACTCGACCCGGGCGGGAATTTTTACCTTTATCTCGGCACGGCGCAGTGGCTGGACAATCTCTCCACCAAAGTCGGCGCCTGGCGGCAGGCCATCAACGCCATACCGGGCCTCCGGCCGGAGGATTCCGCGCGGGCGAACAAGGTTTTTGACATCGTTGTCCATGTCATCAAGGACAGCGGCGTTGAGAACGTCACCGGCGTGGGAATGAGTTCAGTGGAAATCGAAAAGGGCATGTATCGCAACAAAATGCTCCTGCATCATTACCCCGGCAAAGGTGACGGATTTCTCTGGAAGCTCGCCGGCGGTGAACCGCACCCGCTCACCGGTCTTGATTTTCTGCCCGCTGACACCGCAATGGCGTTTTTTTCCGACGCGGATTTGCCGTTGCTCTGGAACGTCGTGAAGAAGGAAGTCGCCAAGGCGGATTTGCCGCAGGCGCAACAATGGCTGAACAACCTGCCCGTCCAGTTTAACCGCGCAACCCAGATCAAATGGGATGCTTTTCTCGACTCGCTCGGCGGCGAATTCGGCCTCGTCATCACGCTCGATCCGGACAATAACCTGACCATTCCGCTGCCGGGCGCAGCCACGCAGATTCCGCAGCCCGGATTGCTGCTCGCGCTAAAGGTGAACGACGACACCATATTCAACCGTATTGACGCAGCGTTGAAATCCAACCCCCAAGTCAGCCGGGCGAACCGGTCCGACCTCAAGATGCGAACCATGCGCGTGCCCGTGCCGCTGATCGGCGAACTCCGCCCCAGTGCCGCCAGCAGCGTCGGTTATTTGTTCATCGCCAGCGACGATTCGCTGATTCGCGATGTGCTGGCCGTGAAAAGCGGCAAGAAGTCCGGGCTGAAATCCACCGACGAGTTCAAGCATCTCGCGCAGGGCTTGCCCGAACGCGGCAACCAGTTCGTCTTCGTGAGCCGGCGGTTTGCGAAAACGATGATGCAGGTTCAGCAACAGGCAATGGCCAGCAGCGCCAAGACCCAGCCGCAGATGGCGCAATTGATGCAATCTCTCTACCAGAGCCGGCCCGCCTTCACCTATTCCGTCGGCGTGAACACTTCGGAAGGCTGCATGACCGTCGGGAACAGCAGCCAAAGTTATGCCAGCTCGGCGCTGCTGGCGCCGGTGGCCGTGGTCGGCATGCTGTCCGCGATTGCCATTCCCAACTTCGTGAAAGCCCGCGCCACCTCGCAGCAAAACGCCTGCATCAACAACCTCCGGCAGATTGACGGGGCCAAACAGGAATGGGCGTTGGAAAAAGGCAAGAAGGCCACAGACGTGCCAACCAAACAAGACTTGCTGCCCTATCTCCGCAGTTGGCCGGTCTGCCTGCAAGGCGGCACATACATCATCGGCCCCATGGACGAAAAACCGACTTGCAGCATTCCCGGCCACGAACTGCACTGAAGAACAGCGGCATGTCATCGCATTTTGGAGTGCGGCAACACGTCGCCGCTTTCCCTCGATGCGACATGTCGCGTCGAGCCAAAGCGCGGACTTGTCCGCGCAATCCAAAATTCCAGCAGGCGAATCGCCCGGCGAATTCCCCGCTCGCGTTGGCCTCGTTTTTCAATTAGCTTTGACCGCCATGACTGACCTGTCCAAGCCCGAAGTGATCATCACGCACGAAAGCGACCTCGACGGTTTGCTCGCCGGCGTTTTGCTGCAGCGGCTCGCGAAAAAGCTTTTTGGCGCGACCGTCCCGCTCGAAGCCTGCCATTACAACCAGTGGAGACAGCGCGACCTGCGCGAACGGGCCGGATGGGTGACGGATTTCACCTTTGAGCCGCGCCTCGACAAGGCGGAATGGACCGTCATTGACCACCACGTCACCGATGCCGCGCCGAAATACGCCTCGCTCATCCACAACGTGAACAAGTCCGCCGGGCTGCTCTGCTACGAGCTTTGCAAGGAAAACGGAATCCAATCGCCCGCGCTGGACCGGCTCGTCCACCTGAACAATGTCTCCGATTTGTTTTTGGAGGACGACCCGGATTTCGTCATCGCAACGGATTACGCGAACCTCGTGAAAATTTACCAGTTCTGGAATTTGCACGCGCTCATCGGCGGCGAGATTGAAAAGCTGCTCGATCATCCGCTGCTGGAAGTCATGGCCGTCAAACGGCGCATCGAAAATCCGCTCGGCTTCGAGTGGAGCAAAAACAATGTCAGCGAAATCAGCCCGACGGTCGGCTACGTGGACACCGTGGTCGGCAACAACAATCTGGTCGTTCACCAACTGCTGGAGGAGCAGGCTGTGAAATATCCGGCGCTGGTGACGCTGTTCCGGCGGGGCAACGCCTCGCAGCCGCAACGGCGAGGCGCTCAAGGTGGCTGAAAAATTCCAGGGCGGCGGCCACGCCAACGCCGCCGGGGCGATTCTGCCCAAATCCATCCGCAACATACCGGACGCCGTGGATTATTTGCGCCTGATTTTGCAACCCAAATCGGGCGGGCCGTTGAACAGCCTGGAGAATTTGTTTGCGGAAATAGACGCGTTAAAACGCTGAATCGTTGTTTGACTGCATCGGGAAGTCTCCGTCTGGAAGCAACGTGTGAACCGTCGTCCTCCTCCATGATGCTGCCTTTTGATTGGCTGTCTCCTGTTGAAAAGCACCGGCTGACGGATTCAATTCGGATGGCTTTTGTTACGAAACACGTTATATTGAGCAAAACGTGAAAGTTGAAAAATCAATCCGGCCGCTTGTCGGCATTTTGATGGGCAGCGACTCGGACTGGCCGACGATGAAGGCCGCCGCTGACGCGCTGGCGGAGTTTGGCGTCGCCAGCGAGGCCAAAGTAATCTCCGCCCATCGCGATCCGCACGGGCTGGAGAAATATGCGGTTGTCGCCGCCAGGCGCGGCTTGCGCGTCATCATCGCCGGCGCGGGCGGCGCGGCGCATCTGCCGGGCGTGACGGCGGCGTTCACCACCCTGCCGGTCATCGGCGTGCCGATTGAGAGCAAATCGCTCAAGGGCCTCGACTCTCTGCTGTCAATCGTGCAAATGCCGCCGGGCGTGCCGGTGGCAACGGTCGGCATCAACGCGGCGCGCAATGCCGGGCTTTTGGCCGCGCAAATTCTCGCCACCAGCGACGAGCGTTTGAAAAAGGCATTGACTGAATTCAAGCAAAAGCTTGCCGACGAATCGCGCGCCAGGAACAAAAAACTTTCGTGAGTTGTTGCAATCATTCAATGATGTCAGGCGGATTGCGGTTGGCCGGTTCAAATTTGAGAATCAAGCTTGACGTGTTCACCATTGATGGAATGTTGTGGTGTAAATACCGTGAAACGGATCCGGCCAGGATTGGCTGCCGATTGGCGCGGGATCCCAGATGGACAAGTTAAAGTGAAATATTTCAAGAGCTTGGGGCTGTTTTTGACCTGTGCGCTGACGGCCACCGTTGTGGCTGGCTGCGGGCAGAAGCCGGCCGGCAAGCCGGAAATTTCCAGCACCAACACCCCGTCATCTTCAGTTGCAGCAAGAACACCCGCACCCGCCGGCAAACCGGCGGATTCGCCCGCCGTTTCAAATTCCATTCCGCTGCGAACAATCCTTTCCTTGAAAATTACCGGGCCGGTTGGCGCCGCCAAGGCAATGGTGCGGATAAGAGGAACGGTGCTGGACGAACGGCCCGGAGAATACATTGTGGTTCGTGACGAAACGGGAACGATTCTCGCTGAAACACATCAGGCCATTCTGCCCAAAGTAAAGGAGAGGGTTGATTTGCAGGGCCAGCCGGTTTTGGTTGGCGATTCGGTCAGCCTGAAGAATGCCGTGGCCATTTCGCTCGCAACCGGCGGTTCCACGAACAGCGAAGAAATTGTTTCGGTCAAACCGGCCAACCTGCCCCTGCTGACAAAAGTGTGGGAAATCCGCGATTTGCCGGCTGAAAAGGCGGCGTGGCATTATCCCGTCCGGTTGCGCGCGGTCGTGACCGTCAATACCAAGGCCAATCATTATTTCTTTGCCCAGGATGACTCCGCCGGAATTTCAGTGTTGACGGATGGAATTTCCACCAATCTGAATCCGGGTGACTTGGTGAATATTGAAGGGGCAAGCAATCCAGGCTCATTCTCACCCATTGTGCTGGCTTCCAACGTGACCGTGACCGGCTCGGCGCCTTTGCCGGCGGCCCGGCCGGAAACCATGTTTCAACTGGCCACCGGCCAGGATGGGAGCCAGTGGATTGAAGTGCTCGGCGTGGTGCGTTCGATGTCTTACAGCAACGGCATGGCGCGGCTCAACTTGCGAGACCTTGACGGCACCATTCACGTGAATGTTCCGGCGGAACGCGAGCCGGTCCACCTGCTGGATGCCATCGTTCACATTGATGGAGCGTGTGGGTCAATATCGGATGACAGGCGGCAGTTCGTGAGTTTTGAAATGTGGGCATCATCGCTTGAAAACGTGACAGTTGTTGAGCCGGGCGCACCGGACCCATTGAGCCTCACGACGCAACCCATCGCCAGTCTTGGCCAGTTTCACCCCCGCGAAACGTTGCAGCACCGGGTCGGCGTCGGCGGCATCGTGACGTATGTTGATTCGGTCGGTTCGGATTTCTTTTTCATCCAGGACGCGGACGCCGGAGTGAGAGTGGAGGCTCCAGTGAATGGCCGGTTGAAGGCGGGCGATTATGTGATTGCATCCGGTTATCCCGGTTCGGGGAGTTACGGTTACCTTCTGCAAAATGCCGTCTTCAAGGTGATCAGCCACCGTCAAATGCCACCGCCGCAACGGCTCACAAGGGAAAAAACCGTAGATCCGCAGTTGCACGACCGATGGGTTCAAGTTGAAGCGCGGTTTCTGCATTACAGCAAAATCGGCGATGTGGATGTGCTGACCCTCCAGATCGGCAACCGGGTTTTTGACGCCCGCATCATCGAGCCGGTTTCGGCCCGGATCAAAAATCTTGAATCCGGCAGCCTTCTTCAGGTCACTGGAATTTACCGGGTGCTGTCGGATGAGGCGCGGATGCCCCAATCGCTCCAGCTTGCCGTGCCGACGGGAAGTGAGATTAAAATTCTCGAAGAACCATCATGGTGGACAGTTGAACATGCCATCATGGTAATCGGCATCATGGGCGCCGGCATAGGAGCGGCCTTTCTTTGGGTGCTGATGTTGCGCCGGAAAGTGCGGCAGCAGACGGCCAGCTTGAAGCAGAGCGAGAGTAAATTTCGCTCGCTGGTCGAGCAATCGCTCGTGGGCGTCTATATCATCCAGGGTGATCATTTCGTTTATGTGAACCCGCGAAAGGCCGCCATCTTTGGCTACACACCGGAGGAAATGACGGCCTCCGGCTATAAAATCGCGGAGACGGTCCATCCGGATGATTTGCAGATGGTCCAGGAACAAATTCGCCGCCGGATTGATTCTGAAACAACAACCGCCCATTACTCTTTTCGCGGCCGGCGCAAGGACGGCTCCATCATCCATGTCGAAGTGCTCGGCAGCCGCACTGAATTTGGCGGGAAACCCGCGGTGATGGGAATGATCATGGACGTCACTGAACGCAAGCTGGCCCAGGATAAAATCGCGGAGCAGGCGCGGATGCTGGACCTCGCCAGCGATGCCATCATCGTAAGCGACCTGGAAGACCGGATTGTCTATTGGAATCAAAGCGCCCAGCGGATTTACGGCTGGACCGCGCAACAGGCCGTCGGCGGCGTTGCATTTGAAAAAATGCGCATAAGTCCGGCTGAATTCCATAAGGCCAGACAGGCGTTGTTGCAAGACGGCCAGTGGCACGGCGAATTCACTTATGCCGACCAGCACGGCGGGGAAATCATTGTGGAGTCCCGCTGGACGCTGGTTCACGATCCGCAGGGAAAACCCAACTCGATTTTGGCCATCAACACCGACATCACCCGCTCAAAGAAGCTGGAGGCGCAATTCCTCCGCACGCAGCGGCTGGAAAGCATCGGCGTTCTCGCCGGCGGCATCGCGCATGACCTCAACAATGTTCTCGCTCCCATCCTGATGTCCGGCCATTTGCTGGAGATGAATCCCGACACCCCCGAGCGCGGGAAATGGATCTCAAGCATCCTCACCAGCACCCAGCGCGCCGCCAATCTGGTCAGGCAAATCCTGACGTTCGCCCGCGGCACGGATGGACGCCGCGCCCCCATGCAGCCGCGCCAACTGCTGGATGAACTGCGGAAAATTTTGACTGAAACACTGCCCAAATCCATCCACCTGCGGATTAACGACGCCCCGGATGCGCGGATGATTGTCGCCGATCCCACCCAGCTTCATCAGGTTTTGATGAACCTCTGCATCAACGCCCGCGATGCCATGCCCAATGGCGGGGAACTGACGATCGCTGTTGCCAACGCCGAGGTGGATGAGCATGACGCCACGATAAACGGAAAGGTCAGGCCCGGATCGTATGTCGTCTTCAGCGTCACCGACAACGGCACCGGCATGACCCCGGAAATTCGCGAACGGATTTTCGACCCCTTTTTCACCACCAAGGAGATTGGCAAGGGAACCGGACTCGGTCTCTCCACCGCTTTGGGAATTGTCAAAAGCCACGGCGGTTTCATCAATCTCGACAGCAAACCCAATCAAGGCTCCTGCTTCAAAGTCTATCTGCCGGTCTATCTGCCGGCCCAGACCGACGCCCAACCCGGCGCGGACAAGCGGCGGAATGACACCGCGATTCTTCGCGGGAACAATGAACTCATCATGGTCGTGGATGACGAGGCGCCCGTCCGCAACATCGCCACACAGACCTTGAAAATATTCGGCTATCGCGTCGTCACCGCCAACGACGGCGCGGAAGCCATCGCCTGCTATGTGCGGCAGAAAGACGAAATCGCCCTCGTGCTTCTGGACATGATGATGCCCGTCCTGGACGGCCCCGCCACCATACACGCCTTGGAAGAAATCAATCCGGAAATCAAAATCATCGCCGCCAGCGGTTTGACCAGCGAGGGACAGGTCGCCAGCCCAACGGTCAGGTTTTTTCTCCCCAAGCCTTACACCGCCGAGAAAATGCTGAACGCCGTCCACGAGGTTTTGCACCCAAACACCGCGGGCAATAAGCCAGCCGGCTGAACCAGAATTCAGAAGTGGAGACCACGAGACACCTGGCGCGGCACAGCCGCAACCAAATCGTCTTCGCCGTCGTCCTCGTTCTCGAAATCGAAATAGCGAGTCGAGAACGAGAACGAACAATTTGCGTGGCGTAGCACGGGCATCTCGCCTGTGCGTTTCAACCAAGGCTGAATTTTTAGAAACTCACGCGCGAGACGCCCGTGCCACCATTTTGGTTGCGGCTTGCCGCGCCAGGTATTTCGTGGTTTATCAATCCAGTATTTCGGGCTGAATATTCCGCGGCGCTTTGCCGTCCCCGGCCAATTTGCTATTCAACGGCGCCCTGCTTTGATATTTTTCAAACCAGAATGAGCATGAATAACAACGCTGTCCCTCCCGCTCCGGCGCCGGCGCCGTCCGATTTCATCCGCGACATTGTTGCGAAACACGTCGCGGAAAAGAAATATCCGCGGATTCACACGCGCTTCCCGCCGGAACCTAACGGCTACCTCCACATCGGCCACGCCAAGAGCATCTGCCTGAACTTCGGCATCGCGCGCGAGTTCGGCGGTATTTGCAATCTGCGGATGGACGACACCAACCCGGCCAAGGAAGACGTCGAATACGTGGATTCCATTCAGGAGGACGTGAACTGGCTCATCTCCGCGTGGGCCGACGACAAGCTCGGCCTCAAGCCGAAAGGCGCAACGCCCGAAACCATCGCAACCAACGGCGACCGGGATTTTTATCTTCCTGCCGCGACAAAATCGGAAATCGGAAATCGGAAATCGGAAATCTTTGAGCCTTTCTACGCCAGCGATTATTTCGACCAGATTTACGACTACGCGGAACAATTGGTCGAGAAAGGGAAGGCCTATGTCTGCGATTTGACGCCGGACGAGACGGACGAATACCGCCGCAACGCCAAGGAGTCGCCCTACCGCAACCGCAGCGCCGAGGAAAATCTTGATTTGTTCCAGCACATGAAGGCCGGCGAATTTCCAGACGGCAAACGCTCGCTCCGCGCGAAGATTGACGTGGCTTCGCCGAACATATGGATGCGCGATCCCCTGCTCTACCGCATCCGCCACGCCGAGCATCATCACACCGGCGGCAAATGGTGCATCTACCCGATGTATGATTTCGCCCATTGCTTGAGCGATTACATCGAAGGCATCACGCACTCGATTTGCACGCTCGAATTTGAGGTGCATCGCCCGCTTTACGACTGGATT
>JBEKRA010000132.1:0-6415 GCA_049519195.1 Verrucomicrobiota bacterium | reverse complement strand
GCCATTGGTATAGGTGACCGTGCTGTTTATCACGTTTCTGGTCAAAACAAATTCATCCAATAAAATTCCCGGCTGTAGACCTGCGATGGAAAGCAAGGTTTGATTTGTGGTGGCGGTGAAGGTGTTTGAGTAAGTTTGCCAAGCGGTATTGCTGCCATAAATCGTGGTGGGAGTCTGGCCGGCCAAGCTGACTTTGACTTCAGCAAGGTTCGTCGAAAATGAGGATGAAGAATCAAATTTACCCGCGCTGCCTTTCTGGTAAATCGCCTTGATTTCGCTTGGGCTCAAGGCGCGTGAATAAAGTGAAGCCTCGTCAACAAATCCATTCCAAAAATATCCTGGCAGTTTTCCCTGTGTTTCTGCATTTCCTCCAATGTATAGCGGGTAACTATTTTGCAGTATCGTGCCCGACGCTGGTGCCGACGCATCTAGCACTCCATCCACATACAGGTATTTGTTAATTCCATCATAGACCCCTGCCACATGGTGCCATTGACCGTCGTTGATGTTCTTGGTGCCTCCCAAATCCTGGTTGCTCAAGCCAACCGTGGTGAAGGCAGCAGTCGAACCATTGCTGTAGCGGCGTAGCTCCCACGATGAATTGCCCTTCGCCAATATACAGTCCCAACCAGCACCCGCAAACGAGTTGACCTTGACCCACGCCTCGATTGTAATACGGCTCGTAAAGCCGTCCAGCAAAGGCGAATCTGGTATGCTTACATAGCTCGTTCCATTGAATGAGAATGCCTGGCTCACTTCACCCGCAACAAACCCTGCCCCGTTCATCAACGTTCCGTTGTTTGCTCCGATACTGTCGTTCGCATTGTTTTCACCCCGCCACATTGCCGCAATACCCGGTCCGCGATAGGCAAATGACAGAGTATAGGTTTGTCCGGCAATGGTGGATAGATTGGTTGAAATCACGCCATTCGCAAGAGCCAGAAAATTACTTCCGCGACAAGCATTGTTCGCGTCGGTGACAAGGCTGACTTGATTTGAATTTACGGTCCATCCGGCGACAACTTGATTTGTCACATAATCGGCTGCGAATTTGCCTTCAAAACCGTTGGTCCAAACAGTCGTATAATTCGTCGCTGTTGGTATGATTCCATTGTTTCCGTTGATGCTGTCCAAGGCATTGCTTTCTGCGCGCCACCAGCCGGCGATACCGGGTCCGCGATAGGCAAACTTGACCGTGTAGGTGTATCCGGTAACCGTGGTGAACGTGGTGGACAACGAGCCGCTGGCCAGCGCCAGCAGATTGCTGTTGGCCGGTGAGGCGTTCAGCGGGTCGTTGACCAGGCTGACTTGATTTGTGTTCACCTTCCAGCCAGCCACGGTTTGGCCGACGGTGTAATCCCCCGCCGCGGCTCCCGCCAAGCTGTTGGTGACGGTGACCGTGCTACCTGTTGCCGTCACATTGGTAACCACCACCGATACCCCCGCGCCGTTTGTGTCGGCGCCGCCGCGATTTTCCATGAGCAGGATGCGGGTGCCGTCGGGGCTGATGAGGTGGAACACCAAGTCCGAGATGCGCGGATCCTGCGCTTCGATGCCGATGTTCACCGACACGATGGGCAGCGTGTTGGTGACAAAAACGTCCGAATACGTCACCGCGTCGTCCAGAATCCGCGTTGAACCCGTGGAGGCAAAATCCGTGGTCGCTCCGCTCGGATTGGGCGGCAGAATCACCGCCACAACATACACGTCCTGCGTCGAGCCGCTCTGGTTCGTGATGCCAACCCAATAGCGGCCCGGCTGGATGGGCGGCACGTCGGTCGGGCCGACGGAAAGTGAATTGCCCAAGCCGGGGCCACTCACCCAACCCGGAGGAGGATTTGTCAGCGCCACCGGCCCCTTGTCGGCATTCGTCAGCGTCGGCTGGGAACCGAATTTGAGAACCATGAGCGGCGGATTGGCCAAATCCGGTGTTTGTGTGACATTCGTGGCGTTGATGGTGAGATTCGTTGCGCCCGCCGGCACGTCAACGAAGTCATAGATCATGGTGTGCGGCGGTATGGTGTTCGTCACGCCGCTGGTCAAGGGCAGTTGCGGATGAATCCGCAGGCTGAAAAGCTGCACGTTGCCGGTGAATGGCTCGACGCTGTTGGCCACGTGGAACACCCACACGCCGGATGAAACATTCTGGCCGGCAAAATCCCGCAGGCTGCCCGGCCCGTCGGAATGCTGCAAAGCATAGCCGGCCGGCCATGGTGGCACGGTAGGATTTACCGTGCCGCTGTCGTCATAAACAAAACCGAATGTGCCGGCGCTGTTTGGCGAATCGTGATTCATCAAAACCGCAGTGGTGTTGTTGAATGAAAGGGAGCTGACCAGATCGCCCACGTCTGATTGCTGGATGAGGTTGGTCACGATGACCGATGCCGCGTTCATGGGATACACGCCAACAGCCACGAGATCCACGAAACCGGGCACGCTCGGATTGCCGCCGGGTATCGGGGCCGGGATGGTCACGCCGGTGAGGATTTCATCGCCGTGGTCCATCTGGCTGAATGGCGTCTGGCTGAACACCGCCAGGAAGGTGTATTCCGCCGCCATCTGGTCCTCCGATTTCACGCCGATGTAATAAACCTCTCCGGGTGCTGAATTGCTGTAGACGATGAATTTCGCGCCGCCGCGGGCCAGGGAGGCGTTGTTGACACTCGCGCCGTTGTCAATTTCGTTGATGCAATTGGAAATGACATCCGAATGGAACAGCAGCAGGTTTGGATCGGTGCTGACATAAAGGTCAATGTTCGCCTGCGGCATGGTCGCGTTGGTGACCGAACCCGCAAAGACACCCATGCGCGGGATCGAAAGCGTCGGCGGCGAAAAGATGATGAACGCGGCATTGGTGTAAGCGAGCGTGTTCGTCACCACGTAAAAATGCCACTGGTTGGTCGTGCCGAGTGTGTCCACCGCGTTGCCGCCAAAGGCCGTGTTTGAGGTGAAGGATACGGTGTTCGTGTTCAGCACGGGCGAATTGGCGCCAACAAACTGGTTGAACAGCGGAGTGTTCGTGGTGGTGACGAAGGTGATGTTCTGGTCGCCGGTCGGATTGGAGACGATGCCATTGTCCGTGACGGTGAACGCATCGCCGCAGGAAATCACCAGCGCGTAATCCTGCACCACGTTCGGCGCATAGACGCCCGCGCCGTTGGGCGGGCCGGCATAGAGGTTCGTCTGGGCGGAGACGGCGTTGACGTTGACCTCGCGGCCGATGACCGTGACGGTGTAGTTGGTGCCGACCGGCTGCGGAATGAAGACGTTCTGGACGTTGTTGATCGCGTCCGCGCTCACCGTGTTCGTCACGTTTTCCGCCGTGTTGAAGCCGTTGGCCGAAATGTCGTTGCCGTAATAGACGACGGGATTGGTCGGATTGTCCTTGTTCGTCACCACGAGTTCGAGACCGTTGACGAGCTTGATGGCGGCGACGGGATCGCCGGGCGGGTCCGTCCAGGTCAGCGTCAGGCGCAGGGGCGCCGCAGGCGCGTTGGAAGAAATGGTTATGGTGAACGAGTGGCTGTCGCCGGTGGCCAGCGCGTTGGTCCGACTCTGGTCCTGGATGAAAATCGTGGACGGCACGGCGCCGCCGCTGAAGTTTGTTTGGATCGTCAGCGGCAGCGAATTGGGCAGGTTGATCAGCCCCCAGCCCTCGTTATTGATCGGGTTGCCGACCCGCATGTTGTAATAAGGCAGGGTGGGCCGCGCGCCATTGATGAGCATCGCCTTGAGCAGCGCCGGGCTGGGCGTCATTTGCATCTGGTTGGTGAAGAAGTCCTCCATCAATGCCAGCGTGCCCGACACGTCCGCCGCCGCCATGCTCGTGCCGGATTCGTAGCGGTAATAACCGCCGAGGCCGTCGTTCATGCCCTCCAGCACCTGGTAATAATTGCCCATGTCGTTGGTCGTGGTAACCTCGGTGAACAGATTGTAATTGACCGTCTGCGAATTGGTGTTGACCACCGCATAGTTGAAGCCCGTGCCCTGGATTTGAGTCAAATAAGCCCCCGTTCCGTCGGGATCTGGCGGTATCAACACTTCATTCGTCGTTTCGACAAAATCATAAGTGGCCGGGTCCGTCGGATCGGGATAATCATACTGGCTCACGTAAATGGGCATGGCCGGCATCGGATTGGGCGAATTCTTGTTCCGCTGAATTTGAACCGTCACGCTGACGGCGTTTTGCGGGACAAAGATGCTGTAGTAATTGATCCCGTTGACGCCCACCGACTGGCCCGTGTAGGTGTTGTCATCGTAGTTTGTCGGATTGTAGTAGGCGTTCGTCGCCCATTGCGCCGAGCGCGTCGAGACGACGAAGGTTCCCGGCGCGGCCACGTCCGGCTTCAAACGCCCGTTCGCGCCTTCAATCCCGACGCCGACGTTGCCGCGGCTCGAATAATACGCGACCTGATAACCCGTGTCGGTTTCCGGCTGCCATGGTTTGGTGACGGAGCCGTCGAGGTTCGTCACCGAGTTGGTGATGTTGCGCATCTGCTCCAGCGCCGCGGCCGTGATGACGTTCTTGGCGGTGCCCGGCGAAGTAATCGTGTCGGGAGTGACGCTGCCGCCGTTGTTGTCGCCGCCGCCGCCGTTTCGGCCGATGTAGCCGTCGTTGCCCGCCGCAAAGACGAACAGCACCGGCTGCGAGCCGGTCACATGCGGCAGCGCGTCGCGCGTCGCCGCGTCGTAACTGGCCGCCGCCAGATCATAGGTGTTGTTGCCATAGCTCCAACTGTTGTTGGAAATCAGCGCGTTCGTCAGCGCCGCCTGTTCCTGCATGTATCGATCGCTGATGGCATTTGGATCGTAGCCGCCAATGCCGGCCACCGAATACAACGTGGCCAGCGGCGCCTTGCCCCGGAAATCCGCGTTGCTGACCGAGCCTTCCGCCATCTGGACACCGTTTATCATCGTTGTCAGGCTCTCGGTGCCGTTGCCCGCGATGATGCCCGCCACGTGTGTGCCGTGGCCGTTGGTGTCCACCAGGCTTTGCACCGCGTCACCGATGACGCGATTGCCGCCCGTGGTGAAATCAGGATGCGTCGCGTCAATGCCCGAATCGTTGACCGCCACCACCACGTTCAAGCCGGTCAGGTTCATGTAATTTGACGACACGAGCGTGTTCGTCGCGACGCCCACGGTCACGCGGCTCAAGTCGTTGGCCGGGACGCGCGGATGATACGCCTCGACGATTTGCACGCCGGGCAGCGCGGCCAGCGCCGTCCAGTCCGCCGGCGGCCGCACGCGCACCACCGGGCCGAACGGCGAGGTGTCCCGCGCCAGAATTGTTCCGCCGAGCTTTTCAATCGCCGAAATCGTCTGCGGCGCGTCGCCCGCGAACAGGCCGAGGTTCAACACCGCGCCGGCGGGCAGCGGGTCTTGATTCACGGCCGGGCCGAGCAGCGACAACTGGATTTTGTAATACGGCTCGTAGGGAATCACCGATTGCACCGGCGGCTGCGCGGCCAGCCCGTCCGCGCCGCCCGCCGTGAGGCGCACGAGGTAGGCGTCGTTCGGAATGTAGGAAATGATTTCCGCGCCCGCCCTCGCCAGCAGCGCGCGGAACGCGGCGTTGATCGGCCCGCGAGACTGGACGATGTAAGCGCCCGGATCGCCCTGCGACAACAGGTTTTTGGGGAAGGAAAAATTCACCGGCAGGCTCGAATCAATCAGCGCGTTCTCCAGCAGGATGGCGCGGCGGTCGCCGGTCAACTCACCGATGGTCCGGGTCGTGTTGCTCAAACGGTAGGCAAGCCGGTTCGTTTTGGCCGCCGCGGCGCTCACCAGCGCCGGATTGGTCAGGGGCGCCGCGCCGGTCTGGCTTCCCGTCGCCACCAATGCCGTGGCGGCAACATTCTTCCCCGCCGCCAGCCGGCCCGCCGCGTGCCAGAACAGCCACGCCCCCGCCACGCACAGCAGGCACAACGCAATCCAAATGACACGACGCAGACGCATAAAATTTTCAGCCAGCTATAACTATCCCACACAGTCTTCCTCAACGCGAGGAGGGATGGGAGCGCGGACGGCTCGTCCGCGAGGCAAAGTTCGGAACTCGCGGACGGGCCGTCCGCGCTCCGTTTGCAGCAATCTCGCTTTCATAAATCAGTCCGGCGGCAAAATGTTGAAGCTTTCAATGACCGCGCGCGGCGGCGTCACGATGATGGCGCCGTTGGCATTGGTCCGCACCGTGTCCAGGCGCACCACCGCGCGGGTGGCCATTTCCGACATGACCTGGTAATTCGTCACCATGTCGAAATAGGGTCCTCCTCCAAGATAAATCCCGTTCGGCGCGGGCTTGAGCGCCTGGCCGTAGCTGTAAATCACGTAGCGCGGCGCGCCGACGCGCAGCAGCGACATCGCCTGCTGCGGCAGCCATTCATACATCGCGTCGCTGTTGTAGCCGGTCTGCGTG
>JBEKRA010000131.1:0-6429 GCA_049519195.1 Verrucomicrobiota bacterium | reverse complement strand
ACAGCCGCCGCGATGGGGTTGCGGGTGTTTGTCGAAAGCGCGGACGTGAAGGCATTCGCCGCGAAATCAAAGCTGTCCTTGGAAATGGCCGCGCGGAAATTGCGGCACGAATTTTTGGCGCGGGTTGCGCGGAAACAAAAAATCAAAACGATTGCGCTGGCGCATCATGCCGATGACCAGGTGGAGCTTTTCTTCCTGCGGCTGTTGCGCGGCGCGGGCGGCGAAGGTTTGGCCGGAATGAAATGGCGCTCGCCGTCGCCCGCCGACAAGACGATTTCGCTCGTCCGTCCGCTGCTGGGTTTTTCAAAAAGCGAACTCGCGGAATTTGCCCGCGAGAACAAAATCCATTTCCGCGACGACGCGACGAATTTTTCCCCCGACTTTCTGCGAAACCGGATTCGCAACGAATTGTTGCCGCTGCTGCGGAGAAATTATCAGCCCGGTCTGGACAAGGCCGTTTTGCGGCTGATGGAAATTGTGGGCGCGGAATCGGAATTTGCCGGCGAAGCGGCACGGCAGTGGCTGAAAATCGGTAGGGCTGACCTGCCGGTCAGCCGGGATGCGCGGCAGCGCGTCCCTACCAAGATGAATTTTGACAAATTGCCCGTCGCCATCCAGCGGCGCGTTTTGCAATCACAACTCGCGGAAGCCGGCGTCGCGCAAGATTTTGGTTTGATTGAGTCGCTGCGGCAATCGGCGAATTGCTTTGTCAGCGTCGGCCCAAAAATTTCCGTGGCGCGCGACGCTTGCGGAAAAGTTGTTTTGCGCGAGGAATCAATTCCCAAATTCTTCAACGGAAATGAACGGACTGTGAAATTGGGCAGGGCAGGGGAGGCGACCTTTGGAAACCGGAAGTTCCGCTGGCAGGTTCAAGTGCAGAAACACACAGGCGAGACGCCTGTGCCACTAAAACAAAGGGAATTTTTTGACGCGGACAAGATTGGCGGCGGCATTATGCTGCGGCACTGGCGCGCGGGCGACCGGTTTCAGCCCATCGGCCTGAAGTCGGCGGCGAAATTGCAGGATTTGTTTGTGAACGCGAAAATTCCCGTCACGCGGCGGCGGGAGCTGGTTTTGGCGACGACGGCGGATGGCGAAATTTTCTGGGTGGAAGGCCTGCGCATCGGCGAGCGGTTCAAATTGACGCCGCAAACGGCGCGGAGGCTGGCTTGGAAGTGGTCAAATTTGGCTGTTTAATTCGCTTTACACCGGGAATTTGAGAAACTATTCTTCTCCGCTCTATTGATTTATGGAAGCAAAGACAAAGACGATTGAACAATTTAAGACGCACGACAAGGACACGGGTTCCGCCGACGTGCAGGTGGCGCTGCTGACGCAACGGATCAACCATTTGACCGAGCATTTGCAGACGAACAAGAAGGATCACAGCTCGCGCCGCGGGCTGCTGATGATGGTCGGCCAGCGCCGCCGCCTGCTCGATTACCTGCAGACCACGGACTTGGGCCGTTACCAGGCGGTCACGAAGAAATTGAAGCTGCGGCACTAAAATTTTGCGGAGGGCGGCCCTGTCCTTTTCAGGCGGGCCGCCCTTCGCTTTCAATTTTGGGCTGGAAACGCGAACGGCCCGATTTTCAAACCAAACAATTCGCGAATATAAATTCGTTGCCACCGGGAAATTTCATTCAGCTCCGACAGCGTTCGGAGTTCACTGAAGTTCCTCCGGCGGCGACGGGAAAGTTAGAACATGTCAGAGAAATTAACCGCCCAGGTGGGCGACAAGCAGATCGTCATTGAAACCGGAAAAATCGCCAAACAAGCCGACGGTGCCGTAACCGTCCAGCTCGGCGAAACCATCGTCATCGTGGCCGCCGTGGCCGCGATTAAGGCCAAGGAGGGCCAGGAATTCTTCCCATTGACCGTGGATTACCGTGAGAAGGCAGCCGCCGCGGGCAAATTTCCCGGCGGTTACTTCAAGCGCGAAGGCCGTCCGACGGAAAAGGAAATCCTCACCTGCCGCCTCACCGACCGGCCCATCCGCCCGCTGTTTCCGAAGGGCTGGTATAACGAAGTGCAGGTGCAGACCGTCGTGTTGAGCGCCGACGGCGAAAACGACCCGGACATTTTGAGCATCATCGGCGCGAGCACTGCCCTGATGGTCAGCGACATTCCGTGGGCCGGGCCGCTCGGCGCCGTGCGCGTCGGGCGCGTCGGCGGCAAATTCATCGCCAACCCCACGCACACCGAGCTGGCCGAGAGCGACCTGGACCTCGTTTATGTCGGCACCGCAACCGACATCGTGATGTATGAAGGCTCGGCCAGGGAAATTTCCGAGGCGGATTTCAACGCCGCGTTGAAGTTCGGCCAGGAAGCCATTCAGCCGGTCATCGCCCTGCAAAATGAACTCGTCGCCAAGGTCGGCAAGAAGAAACGCGAAATCACACTCAATAAGGCGTCGGATGAAATTTTGCAGGAAGCCAAGAAGCTCGCCGGCGACCGTTTTGTGCCCGCGCTGCTCACGCCCGGCAAACTCGCCCGCGAAGCCGCCTGCAAGGCGATTCAGGACGAAGTCGGCGCGAAGCTCGTCGAGAAATTCGGCGCTGAAAAAATCACTGATTTTATTGTCAAGGACGCCTTTTACTACATCCAGAAGGAAGCCGTCCGCAGCCTGATTTTGAACAGCGGCAAGCGTCTCGACGGGCGCGCGTTCGATGTCGTCCGTCCGATTTCCAGCGAGGTTGGCATTCTCCCGCGCGCGCACGGCTCGGCGCTGTTCTCGCGCGGCGAAACGCAGGCCATCACGCTCGTCACGCTCGGCACCGGCGACGACGTGCAGGAATTTGATTCCTACACCGGCGGCGACAGCGAGAAGAAATTCCTGTTGCACTACAACTTCCCGAACTTCTCCGTCGGCGAAACCGGCCGCATTGCCGGCCCGGGCCGGCGCGAAATCGGCCACGGCGCGCTCGCCGAACGCAGCATCGAGCCGATGCTGCCGTTGAAGGATTATCCCTACACCGTCCGCGTCACGAGTGAAGTCATGGAATCAAACGGTTCCTCCTCGATGGCGACCGTTTGCGGCGGCACGCTGGCGCTCTTGGACGCGGGCGTTCCGATGATTCGCCCCGTGGCCGGCATCAGCGTTGGCATTTGCACCGAATACAGTGGCGAGAAAATTGCCAAATACCAGCTCCTCACCGACATCCTGGGCTGGGAAGACCATTACTGCGACATGGATTGCAAGATTGCCGGCACGGAAAAAGGCATCACCGGCTTCCAGCTTGATTTGAAGCTCAAGGGCCTGCCTCACGCGCTCATGACCGAGACGATTGAAAAAGCCCGCGTCGCCCGGCTGCACATCCTCGCTGAAATGGCCAAGACACTCGCCGAGCCGCGAAAGGAATTGAGCAAATACGCCCCGCGCATCGAGGTCATCAAGATCAACCCCGAGAAAATCGGCGCGCTCATCGGGCCGGGCGGCAAGAACATCAAGCGCCTTGTCGAGGAATCTGGCTGCGAAATTGACATCGAAGACGACGGCACGGTGAACATCTTCTCCGTGTCGCCCGAAGGCATGAAGATTGCCGTGGACGCCATCAGCGGCATGACCGCCGAGGCCGAGGTCGGAAAGATTTACCGCGGCAAGGTTGTCACCATCAAGGAATTCGGCGCGTTCGTCGAGTTCCTGCCCGGCAAGGACGGCCTCGTTCACATCAGCGAACTCGCCAACTTCCGCGTCAAGCGGACCGAGGACATCTGCAAAATAGGCGACGACATGACCGTCAAATGCCTTGGCGTGGACGAGAAAGGCCGCGTGCGCCTCTCGCGCAAGGCCGCGATGGAAGACCGCGACAAGGAAATGGCCGCCGAGAAAAAGGAAGCCGCTCCGGCGCAGTAATTGCGATTTGAATTCAAGGCGCGGGCGGGCAACCGTCCGCGCTTTTTTTATTTGCGGCAATGGGCAGCGGCGCAAACCGCCCGACCGCCTTCAACAAAGCCAGATCATTGGCCGCATCCACCTGAACCACCTTGGCGTCAATCAAACCCGCGCCCGTGACCAAACGAACCTTCGTCACATCCTTGACCACATGATAATTTGAAATCAAATAACCATCGTCCGTGATGAAAAACACCGTGCCGCAAGTTCATTGTGATTGAACCGCTCGATAGAACCGCGTCGGTTGTCCGACACCGGCCGGGTCAAGAAACTGATACGGGCTGGCCTGCAAATTAGTAAGAGAAAGCAGATTGACCCAGTTTGTGTCCGCCAAATTAGTGCGGTATTGCACCACGAAATTTTTGCTCAATGTGCCTACCAGATTTAGTTGTGGACAACCTGCCGAAAATTGCAGTGTCAATGTCGGACGGACAACTGGCGGAAGTAACAAACGGAACACCGTTCCATCACCGCTGCTACCGCCACTGGAAGTCGTGCCGTAGAAATTGCCGTCACCGCCCAGTGTCAGAGCATTCGGATTCGCCCCATTCGTGTTGTTGAAAGAAACCAGCGTGGTCAATGTGCCATTGGTCGTCACTTGAAACACCGTCCCAGAACCATAAACTTCGTTGAGATTGGTGTTTCCACCAACCGCAGTCGTGCCGTAGAAATTGCCATCGGTGCCAAGCGTCAGCCCATTCGGTGCCTGCCAGTTGATGCCATTGAAAGAAACCAGCATGGTCAACGTGCCATTCGTCGTCATTTTGAACACTGTCCCGTAACCGTTGCTGCCGCCATACTCAGTCGTGCCGTAGAAATTGCCGTCAGTGCCCAGCGTCAGGGCAGCACTTGGAGACGATCCATTGTTGCCGTTGAAATAAACCAGCGTGGTCAACGTGCCATTGGTTGTCAATTTGAACACCGTCCCCATGCCATGGATATATGTGGTATTAGTGATGCCACCACCCCAAGTCGTGCCATAGAAATTGCCGTCACTGCCCAGCGTCAGGGCAGCATTCGGAGACGATCCATTGGTGCCGTTGAAATAAACCAGCGTGGTCAACGTGCCATTGGTTGTCAATTTGAACACTGTCCCGTAACCGACGCCACCGTTGAGATTGATATTGCCGCCATACTCAGTCGTGCCGTAGAAATTGCCGTCGTTCCCCAGCGTCAGCGCGGCAGCCGGATCCGCTCCATAGGTGCCAGCAAAAGAAACCAGCTTCGTCAACGTGCCATTGGTCGTTACTTTGAACACTGTCCCGTAACCGCTGCTACCACCATTCCAAGTCGTGCCGTAGAAATTGCCGTCATTGCCAAGAGTCAGCGCAGCATCTGGAAACGATCCATTGGTGCCGTTGAAAGAACAGAGTGTCTCCACCGTCTGCGCAGGCAGTCTCACCGCCGCCACGCCTGCCAGCAACAACACCCAAACAAACTGATTCACTTTCATATCGGCAGATTACTTGGTTGCAATTTAGAAAATGGCATCAGCCAAAACTTGCCGTAAAGCTCCTGAACCTTTTCCATGTGCTCTTTTGGTGCTGAAGTTTCGATTTTTTTCAAGTAGGCGAGAAACTCATCTTTTTCCTTCAACGAAAAAATCTGCGTCTTGTAAACGATGTGCTTCTTAACAGGCTCGTTTCTAAGAAGGTCAGCGCACTCCTTATCCAAAAACATTGCGTCGCAAAATGAAAGATGCGTGGAAATCGCAATTATGTCGTTAACAATACTTACTTTCCATTCCTTCTTGCGATTTTGAAAACGGTGAGCCAGTCCCGCCCACATAGCCGCCTCGATATTCACAACGGGAATTTGCCTGAAAATGCTGGAGGCAAAAAACTCACGAGCCTTTTGCTCCGCGTTTTGGACGCCTGCCATTTCCAAACGGTGAAATATTTCCAGCGCTAATCGAATAGCGGAATTCAAATCGGCGGCAGGATCGAATTCATGCCAATGACGGATTAAAGCCTCACCGTGTGCGGTGACCTCCTCCGCATACCAATCTGCAAATTTATTATTGGGTTCTTGCTGCCAACGAACTATTGCCTTCGCAAGTCCGTCATGGAGATGTTCCTTACTTTTTCTTAATTCATTTGCTAACGCGTTTTCGTTGATTTGCAAATTTGCCGAAATCCGAAACCAGCCATCCCAATCTGTAATTGCGCCATCTGCTACTATCTTTGCGGGATCAAGATTGATTTCAAAGGTATTTTTCCCTTGAAGCCAAGCTTGCAGCCCATCGAGTATTTGCTGTGTGTATATGTTTTGATGGCTGTTGAATTTCGATCCACGCGACAACTCGTCATAAACAGCACGGATTTTTCGATAATCATTATGGTCAACTATTGACTCGTTGAAGTGGATGCTTGAACGGGGGCAGATAATGAGTTGAAGTTTGACGAGCCGGTCAAGTTGTTCGATACCTGCCAGCACTTCCGGGTTCGGAATCCGCCCGCTCCCAATCATCATGGAGCGTCTTCGCAAATGACGAAACACAACTCAAGTCAACCTCCGTGTATTGGTAAAGATGA
>JBEKRA010000130.1:0-6433 GCA_049519195.1 Verrucomicrobiota bacterium | reverse complement strand
AAGCTGCTGTCAGCATCGCTCCCTCGTTCAGAGTCAGCGCGCCCGCCCAATTTTGCCAGCGGTTTTCGCGGACGGTCGCGCCCTGGACCTGGTTGCGGACAAACGCGAGGTTGTCGCGGATCTCGTCATCCCGCGGCGACAATTGCGCGGCGCGGCGATACGCGGCAATGGCCCGGCCGAGATGACCGGACTTGAATTCCGCGTTGGCGTAATTGAAAAGCAACGAGGGTGATTGCGCGCCGGTTTGCAGGATTTTTTCGTAACCGGCGGCGGCGTCCGCAAATTTTCCTTCGGCGTAAAGCCTGTTCGCCGTGGAAAAATCCGCGGCGACATCCGCCGCGAAAAGATTTCCGGCAAAAAAGAACGCGGCGAGACAAACCAAAATCCTGTAGGAGACGACGTGAGGAGTCTCTAAATTCCTTTTAGTTTGAGACTCGTCACCTCGTCTCCTACAAAGATAAGAAACAAACCATGTTTTCACGCCTTCACCTCCTGAAGTTCACCGACGGTTTTCTCAAATTTCGCGGCGACGGAGTTCAACTCGCTGGCACCGCGAACCGGCGCGTAGCGCGCCTGGTTGCAAAGCTGGAAAAGTTCGCGCAGCGCATCCAACGTGGTCTTCGGCGCGCCGCGCAAGACGGCGTGCTCATCAATCACATTTTCCGTGATGGCTGACGCGGGACAATCAAGCCGCTCGCCCAGTTGTTCCTGCAACAGGCGGAACAGCGTGGCAAAAAATTCGTCCGGCTTGTTTTCGGCGGCGTATTTTTTCAGGTCGTCCATGCCGCTGGCGACGAGCGCGGCAACTGCGCGTTGCCGTCGCAGACGCGGATTGTTCGCCAGATGATCCGCCCGTTTTCGCCAGACGAACGCGGCCAGGAACGCCAGCGCCGGCACGGCTTGCGCGGCGAGAAACGCCGGCTGCGTGACAAGCGGAGACGATTTTGTCGCAATTGTTCCGGGCTTTTCCTTGATCGGCAAAATGTCCTGCGGCGTCTGGTTTTCCGGCGCCGCATTTTTGTTTGCGGCCAGCGTTGGCATCGGACTCGCTCCGGCGGGTTTGACGGTGAGCGGCACGGCGGCCTGGGTGAGCGTGTGGTATTGGCCGTCGTCAGGATTGAAGAACGAAAACGTCAGCGCCGGCAGTTCATGAACGTCGGAATTTTGCGGGGAGATGATTTGCTCGAACGTCTTCGTGCCTTGGAAGCCGAATTGGTCGCCGGGTTCGAACTTGGTCGTGGGCGGATACGTTTTGAAATCGCGCCAGGCGTCCAGCGGCGGCAAGGTGACCGCGTCGAGCGCGCCGCGCCCGGAAATCTGCACACGCACGGTAATGGGATCGCCGGCGGTCACGTTCGTCGGCCCGGCGGTGGCGGTCATGGTGAAATCGCCGACGGCACCGGTGAAGTTCGCGGGCTTGTTTTGTTCCGGCAACGGCAGTGATTCCACGCTGACCGGGTCCGTCGCCAGCAAGACCTGCTTTTGTTCGCCCTGGTTGAAAAATTGCCGGAAGAAGGGATCGCCGCCATCATTTTGCGACGGCACCACGACGACCGCGCTCGCAGTGAACGGTCCGAGCGTGAGCGCGCCGGCCCGAACCGCGGTGAGCGGAACGGCGAGCGGGATGACGGTGTAGACGCGGTTGCCGACCTGCACGCGGCGGCGCTGGTTTTGCAATTCGGCCGCCTTGCCGGCGCTGAAGCCGTCGGCGGGCGAACTGGTCAACTGGAAGTTTCCAAAATTTTGCACGTCGTCGCGAAGATAAAGATCAAGCCGCCCGACCCCCGGTTCGCCAACGTAAATTTTGCTTTTCGGGAAAACAAATTTCAGGATCGCCACCTCGCTGCCGGAATTGATGGCGGCGGCGGACGGCGCGCTGGCCGTGGTCACGGTCAGCTTGAGCGGCGTGGTGGAAAGCCGCTGGCCGCTCACATCCGCCGTCAGCGCGGGAATGGTGAACACGCCCGCCTGCCGCGCGGTCACGGAAAACGTGACGGTGACGGTGGAACTCATCGCGCCGTTGATGATGCTGAAATTTTGGGAATTGCCCGTGTTCACAAACTGCAGGCCGGGAACGTGCGGCGTCGGGACATTTTTTGACTGGCCGCCCTCGAACGTCAGCGACAGCGTCGCCTGTTCGCCCAGCGTGATGGTGTCGCGGTCGAGCGACGCGGTGAAACTCGCCGCCCGTGCCGCCGGCGCGCCGAAACCAAACGCGGCCAGGCATACAAAAAGCACGGCCAAACCCGATTTCAACCTCGGGATCCGCAAACGGAGAAAATAATTTCCCAGCAAGTCTTCCACCATTTCCATCCTCACGCGTGTTTCAATCAATGCCCAAATCGCATGGGCGTTCCAGACCGCCAGGCCTGGCCCGCCGGATATTCCAAATTTTCCAAGCGCCGGAACGGTTCCCGGCGACATCATAAAAAAACAAACATTTAGTGTTCATTTCCCGGTTGTTTGAAATTCAATACAGCAATTATGACATTCTCGCCCTAAAAATGTTCACAATTGCACCGCCTTGTCAATCGCCGGAATTGGCTGGCATCGCGTTCATGCCCAAAATTGCCGGGCCAATGAACGATTCTGAATCGCCTCGGAAATGCGGCCGCAGTCGCGGCGCGCGAAAATCAAATCGTCGCCCTGGCAGGGTATTCCAAACTGCAGCATCGTGTTTTTTCCTCATTGACCCTGAATTGGACGCGAAGAGTTTTTGCTCGTGCGCAGAATGTAGTAAGCCACCGGCGTCGCGACGAGCGAGAGCAGCACGGAGATGCATAGCGCGCCAATGACCGCGATGGCCAGCGGGCGCAGCATGTCGGCGCCCGAACCGACGCCCCACGCCAGCGGCAACATGCCCAGCGCGGCGGCAAGCGAGGTCATCAGCACCGGGCGCAGACGGCGGTGGCCGGAGCGCACCAATGCCTCGACCAGTTCCACGCCGTCCGATTCCAAGTGCTGCACGAAGTCGAGCATGAGAATTCCGTTTTTGGCGACGATGCCGACGCCGATGATCGCGCCCAAATATGAAACGATGTTCACCGTGATTCCCGTAATCCACAACGCGGCAACCGTGCCGAACAACGCCAGGATGGCGCCAAAGACAATCGCCACCGGCTCGTTGAATGAGCGGAATTCAACCAGCAGCACGGTGAACACCAGCAGGATGGCGGCGAGCAAAACCATCACGAGGTTGCGGAAGGACTCTTGCTGCTGCTGGTAAAGGCCGCCGTATTCAATCGTGCCGGGCGGCAGCGACTTGTCCCGGCTCAACTTGTCCTGGATTTCCTTCATCGCACTGCCGAGGTCGCGGCCTTCGAGCCGCGCGGAGACGACGATGTCCTGCCGCAAATCATCGCGGATCAACTCCACCTCGCTCGGCTCAACGCTCACGTCGGCAACCTGGTCCAGCCGCACAACCGCGCCGTTCGCGATCCGCAAAGGCAGCCCGCGCAAGGTGGAAATTTGATTCACGCTTTCCGGCTCGGCCAGGACGCGGATGTTGACGATGCGGTCGCCTTCCAAAACATACGATGCGGTCTGGCCGAGCAGCGCGGTGTTCACGGCCCCGGCGATGTCCTGGACGCTGAAGCCGAACCTCGCGGCGTCAGCGGGCCGCACGCGGAAATTGATGGACGGGCCGGTTTTCGTCAGTCCGTCGAATGTGTCCACGACGCCGGGAACATTTGGGCTTTTTATTTGTTCCTTGATGCGCGGCGCGGTTTGTTCCAGCCATTTCAAATCGGGCGAAAATAATTTGATCTCGATTGGGTCGGGCGTCAGTTGCAAATCACCGATCACATCGGTCAGGATTCCGGGAAACTCCCAGCGGAACGCCGGGAATTGCTCGTTGTAAGTGTGGCGAAATTCGGCGATGACCTCTTCCGTGGAATGTTTGCGGTCGCGCTTGAGCTTGACCGCGAAGTCGCCGCGATAGGGTTCGGTGATGAACATTCCCATTTCCGCGCCGAGCCGGCGCGAATAGCTTTCCACGTCCGGGTTGGCGGATAAAATTCTTTCCGCCGCGTCAAGCTGGCGCTCCGTTTCAGTGAGGCTCGTGCCGGGCGGCGCCCAGAAATCAATGATGAATCCGCCCTCGTCAAATTCGGGCAGAAAATCGGAATCCAACTGCCGGTAAATGAACGCCGACGAGACGAGCACCGCGCCGCAAGTCAGCAGCGTGAGCCAGCGGAACTGCAGGGCCGCGCGCACGGCGCGTTCGTAAATGCGGATGACGCGCGTCAGCAGCCAGCCGCCCTCCACATTTCCGGGCGCGTGGCCGTGCTCCATTTTTTCGCGGTCGCGGATGAACCACGCGGCCAGCGACGGCGTGAGCGTGAGCGCCAGGACCAGCGACGTGAGCAGCGAGACGACCATTGTCAGCGCCAGCGCGCGGAAAAACACGCCGGCGATGCCGGACAAAAACGCCAGCGGAATGAACACCACAACCGGCGTCAGCGTCGAGCCGACCAGCGGAATGAAGATTTCACCGATGGCCTCCTGGATTCCCGCCAGCCGTGGCCGTCCGGCGGCAATTTTCACGCACATCGCCTCGACGACGACGATGGCGTTGTCAATCACCAGCCCGATGGACGCCGCGATGCCGCCGAGCGTCATCATGTTGAAGCTCATGTTGGCCAGCTTCATCGCGACAATCGTGATCAGCACCGTGATCGGAATCGTGACGATGGCCGTCCACACGCTGCCCCAGTTTTTCAGAAAGAAATAAAGAATCAGCACCGACAGAATCAGCCCGAAAACAATCGCGTCCCAGACGCTGCCCACCGAGTCGCGAACGAAGAGCGACTGGTCGTAAAAAAACGCGAGGTGGATGTCCGGCGGCAATTCCTGCCGGAGCTGCTGCAATTCTTTTTTCAGCGCGCTGGTGATGTCGAGCGTGCTGCCGTCCGCCTGGCTCTGGATGTTCAGCAGCACCGCGTCGCGGCCCTGCGCGGTCACGGATTGGAAAACCGGCTGCGGCCCGCGCTGGACGCGCGCCACGTCCCTGACCTGCACCGGATGGCCGCCGCGAACCGCGATCACAAGGTTTTCAATGTCCGCCGCCGAACGGACGCGCCCGTCCACCGTTGTCAGGTAGAGATGGTAATTTTCCTCCATCATGCCGGCGGGCGCGAACAGGTTGTTTTTCGCCAGCGCGTCGCTAACGTCCGCCAGGCCGAGGCCGGCGGCCTGCAATTTCAGCGGGTCAACCGTGACGTGAAATTCCGGCTCGCTTCCGCCGGTGATTTCCACGCGCGCCACGCCGGGAATCTGAAGGAAGCGCGGCTTCAAATCATAATTCGCCGTTTCCCAAAGCGAGGTGATGTCGCGGTTGGAACTCGTCAGGCTGATGCCGACGATGGGAAACGCCGAGAAGGTCACCCGCTCAACCTCTGTGGCGGCAGTCGCCGGCAGGTCGCTGCGGATTTGCGAGAGCCGCCCCAGCACATACAGTTCCGACTGCGACATGTCCACGTGCCAGTTGAAAAAGACGTTGATCTGCGCCGAACCGCGCTTGGTGGCCGAACGCACCGTGATCGCGCCGGGAATGTCCTTCATCGCCTCTTCGATGGGGCGCGTCACGGTCGCCATCATTTCGTCGGCGGGCATGATGCCGTTGTCCACGAGAATGACGACGCGCGGAAAATTCGTCTGCGGAAAAACCGACGACGGCATGCGCAGTGCGGAGAAAATGCCCGCCAGACACAAGGCCGCCGCCATGAAGGTGATGGACAGCGCGTGCCTGGTGGCGAATCGGCCCAAAGGCGAAATGACGTCGGGCTTCATTTGGCCTTGGACGAATTGGTGGACGTTTCGTCGCCCGCAGAATTTTGCACGCGGATTTTGGTTTTTGCCGGCAAGCCGTAAGCGCCAACGGTCACGACCGCATCGCCCGCTTTCAGTTGCGGAGCGGCGACTTCAATCCAGCCGTTCTCGCGCAAACCGGTCTGCACCGGCGTTTGCGCCGCCTCATCGTCTTTGACCAGCACGAGGACGCTCTGGCCGCTTTCATCCGTCACCACGCTTTCGCCCGGCGCGGCCAGACAATTGGTGTGAACCGCCGTCACGATGCGCAACGAAACAAATTGTCCGGGCCGCAACGCCCCGCCTGCCGGCAACAACAGCCGCACCAGAACCGTGTCGTTGTTCTTGTCCACGTTCGGGCTGACGAACGACAGTGCCGTCGTCACCGCCGGCTCGGTCAACACTTCGACCGGATTCCCGGCTTTCAAATCACGGGCTTCCGCCGCCGGAATTTCCGCGGCCACGGCCAGCCGGTTCAAATCCATCACTTCCGCGACGACCGTCGTCAAATCCACCGCCTGCCCCGGCTTGACGTTGACGCGCACGACCGTGCCGGACAAAGGCGCGGTGACTCGCAGCAAGGCCAGTTGCGCCTCGGCGCTCTGCAAATTTCTGAGCGAGGTGT
>JBEKRA010000129.1:0-6455 GCA_049519195.1 Verrucomicrobiota bacterium | reverse complement strand
AAAGATACGAAATTTCAGGAACACGCGCTGCCGCCGGCGTCGCGCCTTTCGGACGCGCAACTCGTCGGCGTGAGCAAGGCCGCGCCGGAGTTGAGCAGCAATGATGTTTCCGCGCAGCGCGGCGCGCTCGACAATGCGACCGGCGGCGGCGGCTCGGCCCATTCGCAAGTCGTCCTGCCGGAACAGCGGCAGGCGGTTCGGAATTTTTTCAAACGTGATGAAAAATGAAAAAAAGATTTCTGGTTTGCCGACCGAAGAAGATTTCGGCGGGAGTCTTGATGCAAAATCTGCTTGGAAAAATTTTGGCGGACTTGATTTGAATTTGGCCTATGAACGTTTTTGCGAGAATCCTCTTTCTTACCAAGAGGATTTCATGTTTATGGAAACGACCGCATTTGAATTTTATTTTCCCGTGGTTGATCGCTTTTTAAGAGAAAACCATACCGAAAATGAGTTTGATGATTCTGTAGCTTGGATTCTTGGAGAGGCCATTTTCTTACAAATACAATCTGCAATCAATTCAGAGTTGCTGGAGAAAATCGAAAGCCTCACGAATTATATTCTTAATCATTTGTCGCAATATTCCCCGCTGCCGGTTGAGCAGGAGGAAATTGAAAGCACTTGGTTAAAAATTCAGCAACATATTGCCAAGCTAAAAAATCCTAATCTCACGTCTTAATTTATGCCTGACACCATCCTTAAACCGGAAGAACTGCAACCCGCCGCCGGGCTGGCGCGCAAAATCCTGGAGCAGCTCGACCGCATTTTGCTCGGTCGCAAGGAACTTCACCGTCTCGTGCTCGTCGGCATTTTGTCGCGCGGCCACGTCTTGCTCGAAGGCCTGCCCGGCCTCGGAAAAACCGCGCTTGTCAAAGCCATTGGCCAGATTCTCAAACTCGATTTCAAGCGCATCCAGTTCACGCCCGACCTCATGCCCGGCGATGTCCTTGGCACGCATATTTTACAGGAAACAAGTTCCGGCAAACGTGAATTGATTTTCCAACCCGGTCCGGTGTTCACGAACATTTTGCTGGCCGATGAAATCAACCGCGCCTCGCCGAAGACCCAATCGGCCATGCTGGAGACGATGCAGGAAAATTCCGTGACGTTGCTGGGCACGACGCGCGCGCTGCCGCAACCATTCTTCGTTCTTGCCAGCCAGAATCCGATCGAGCTTGAAGGAACCTATCCGCTGCCGGAGGCGCAATTGGACCGTTTTCTCTTTCGCGTGATGTTTGAAAATGTGGATGCTGACATTCTCGATCAAATCATCTCCGAACGGCGGCGCGGCGAGCTGCCCGCGCCGACCTGGCAGATGGAACGCAACCAGTTGGAGAATCTTTTCCAGACGATGGGGAAAATTTATCTGCCGCACCCGGTTTCACGTTACATTGCGCGGCTGGTTTCGGCAACGCATCCCGGCGGCGCGGAAGCCACAGAGCCGGTCAATCGTTACGTCAGTTACGGAGCGTCGCCGCGCGCGGCGATTGCAATTGCCGAAGCCGCGCGCGCCAATGCACTCGTAGCCGGGCGGCCAAGCGTCGGCTTCGAGGACGTGAAAGTCGTCGCGCAGCCGGTGTTGAATCATCGTTTGATCTTGAATTATCAGGCGCGCTTCGACCGCATGACTCCGTCAAAGCTGGTCACTGAATTGCTCGGCCAGCTTGACGAGACGGGATTGAACCTGCCGAAGGACGTGGAACTGGCAAAGGCGTAAATGAGGGAACATCGAACATCCAGCGGTGGAAAATTTACCGCGCGCGTTTCATTGGATGTTCGGTGTTGGATGCTGGCTGTTGGTTGTTTCATTTCCTTCCTTTGCCGGGCCGACCAATTTGGCGATGTTTCCGTCGAGCCGAGCGCGATTTACACGGGCAACACGTATCACGGTTACGCTGAAATGCGCGTCACACTGGAAAATCGTTCGTCCGGCAGAACGCACGTTGTCACGCTGGTTTATCCGAACAACACCTACGGCAATTACGGCAACAACATCAGCCGGCTGTCGCGGTCAGCAACACTTGAGCCGGGCGCGCGGGAAGTGGTGTCGCTGCTGCAACTCCCGTTGCCGGCACAGGGCGACGGCTCAATCCGCGTTGAAGTGGACAACCGGCGTGAAGGCGAAGTCCGCGCACCGAACGCGAACAATCACTGCAACTATTATTCGCGCGGCGGGCAGGCGGCGACGGTGTTCATCAGCCGCAACCTGGATTTTGACGCGGTTGAGCGTCTGTTCCAGGCGAACCACGGGGCGTTCACGGCAGCAATGGCGATTGGAGCGCCTGATGCCCGAGGCAGCGGTTACCAGCCCACGACCTGGATGCCCGACACCCGGCGCGGCGGCCAGACAAACTGGCTGGAACTGGATTACGCAACGCCGCAAACCGTGGACAAAATTTTCATTTACAACACGCAATCTCCTTCGTCATCCGGGTTTGTGGAACTCGTTGGTGTTTCGGGGACAAATGTCGCAAGGATTCCGATGGCGTCCGGCAGAAGCACGTCAAGCGGTTCGGGCTGGACAACCGAGTTTTTATTTGCGTCAACCAGTGTGCCGGTGAAAACCGTGCGTTTGAATTTTGAAAAGGCGCCGCCCTACAACATCGCGATTGACGCCGTGCAAATTTCCGGGCCGTCCGGCAGCCAGTGGGCTGCCGATGCGCGTGCCAGCAGTGACAATAGCGCATCCGCCGGGTCTTACACGCGCGGCAGGGGGATGAACGCGGATTCCGTCGAGAGCCTGCGCGCCGAGTCGCCAACTTCGGAGTGGAGCGATAACTGGCTGGCCTATTCGCCCTTCGACGCCGTCGTCCTCAACGCGGCGGACATGAGTTCAATGCCGCCGGCGGTGCTTGGCGCGATTGGAGATTATTTGCGGGCCGGCGGAAATGTTATTTTGTCCGGCAAAACCGATTTGCCGCCGGCGTGGCATCCGTGGCGGAACCAAAGTCTCCAGGGCGGCCTTGATTACGGAATCGGTTTTGGCCGCTGCTTCGCCTTCAATTCGGAAAACCCATCGGCACTGGATCCGAAATCCGTCCAGACGGTGCGCGACGCGGTGCGGAATGCGGCGAATTACTGGCAAACGCTGCCCGCCGACAATGGCAGCGCGAATTCCGTTCTGCCCATCGTCGAAAATCTGAAAATACCCACGCGCGGCATCGTCATCATCATGCTCGCGTTCGTCATCATCATCGGGCCGGTCAACATCATCTATCTCAACCGCCGCAAGCGCCGGACGTGGATGCTGTGGACGATCCCCGCGATTTCGTTTGCAACGACGTTGCTGGTGTTCGCTTACAGCTTGCTGCGCGAAGGCATCACGCCGGACACACGCATTGTTGGACTGACTCTGCTCGACCAAACCAGTCATCGGGCCGCGACCATCGGCGGCACGGCGTTTTATTGCCCGCTAACCCCGAGCGCGGGATTGCATTTCGATTTTGAAACGGAGGCGGCCCCGCTGGTCCGCATTGGCTACGGCTCCGGCACTGCGCGCGAAGTGGACTGGACACAATCGCAACATCTCCAGCGCGGCTGGGTTTCCGCGCGTGTCCCGGCATATTTTCATCTCCGAAAATCGGAGATGCGCCGCGAACGCATCCAGATCGTCAACGAAAATGGGAAATTGCAAATCGTCAACGGGCTGGGTGCGCCAATCAAATCGCTTTGGATTGCCGACGCGCACATGAATATTTATCAAGCGAACAGCATCGCCGCAGGACAAAAAACCGGACTCATCCCGTCAAAACCGACGCAACAATCTCAAAAAATCGGGCCAGTCGGGTTGTGGCACAATATTGGTTTGGCGACAAAGGCGGATTCCTTGAATGATGGCGCGGGAAACTTTTTGATGGAGAACACTTACATCGCCGTGCTGGACGGAAATCCGTTCATCGAAAACGCGCTCGGTCGGGCCTCCAGCCCGAAGCGCACCAAAAGTTCGGCGATTGTGTTCGGAATTATTGAATCACCCGAAGCCCAATGAAGGTCCAAGTCAAAAATTTGCGCAAGGAATTCGGAAAGACCGTGGCCGTGGACAACATTTCGTTCTCGTTCGATTCAGGCCACGTTTTCGGCTTCGTCGGACCGAACGGCGCCGGCAAGACCACGACGATGCGGATCATTGCCACCATTGAGGAGCCGACCGCCGGCGACGTTTGGGTGGACGGATTTTCCATTTGCGAGGAGCCGGAACTCGCGCGCCGCGCCGTCGGCTACGTGCCCGACACGCTGCCCGCCCACGTGGACATCACGGTCCACGAATATCTGGATTTTTACGCGCGCGCCTATGGGTTGCGCGGGAAAAAGCGCACGCGGGCGGTTGAGGCGATAGAGGAATTCACGAGCGTCGCCAGCATCCGCGAGAAGCATCTCAAGGCGCTTTCCAAGGGAATGAAACAGCGCGTCAGTCTCGGTCGCGCGCTCGTTTACGACCCGGACGTTTTGGTTTTGGACGAACCCGCCGCCGGCCTCGACCCGCGCGCCCGCGTCGAACTGCGCGAATTGCTCATGCTGCTGGCCGCGCAAAAAAAAGCGATCCTCATCAGTTCGCACATCCTCACCGAGCTGACGGAAATCTGCAACGGCGTGGTCATCATCGAGCGCGGCAAAATCCTGGAGACCGGCACGATTGATGAGGTGTTGAAAAAAAGCGCGCCGCGCCACACCGTGGCCGTTCGCCTGCTCGACACGCATAACGCGCAGTTGCTCAAGGAGCTTTTACAGATGCCGTTTGTTGAGAACGCGCGCGACGTGGCGGGCGAAGTTCATTTCGAACTGGCCGGCGATGAATCCGCCGCCTGCGGCATTCTTGGCGGATTGATCGCGAAAAAATTCAAGGTCGTCGAATTCCGCCAGACCAGGACGAATCTGGAGGACATTTTTATGAACGTCACCAAGGGAGGCGTGCAATGAGCATCGCGGGCATCAAAAGCCATTTCGCCGGCTGGCGCGAGTGGGAACTGAATCCCATCGTCATCAAGGAACTGCGGCAGGCCGTCCGCAGTTGGGCGGTCACGGGCATGTTGCTGCTGTTCCTGACGGTGCTCTTCCTGGCGTCGCTGGGTTTTCTTGTCACGCAAAGTTTCGATGTGAACGTGAACATGCAGCTCGGCGGCTCGATGTTCGCGACGTTCCTGGTCATTCTCGCGGGCGCTAGCGTGTTTTTCATCCCGCTCTACGTCGGCATCCGGGTCGCGGTGGAACGGCAGGAAAACAATCCCGACCTGCTTTACGTCACCGCGCTTTCGCCGGGGCGCATCATCCGCGGAAAATTTCTGTGCGGCGCTTACATGGCGCTGCTGTTCTTCAGCGCGTGCATGCCGTTCATGGCGTTCACTAATCTTCTGCGCGGCGTGGATTTGCCAACCGTCTTTTTCATTTTGGTTTACCTGTTCCTGGTCGTGTGCGCGGCGAACCAAATCGCGATCTTCCTCGCGTGCGTGCCGGCGAGTCGTCCTTTCAAAATTTTGCTGGCGCTGGTGGGTTCCATCGCGTCCTTCTGGATCGTCCTTCCGCTTGTAGCGGTCTCCTTTGAATTCCTGCGATCCGGCATCGGCGTCATGATGTCCGAACGTAATTTCTGGATCGGCGCAATTTCTGTTGTTGGTGTCGGCGCCGCGCTGGTCGGTTTGTTCTATGTTCTGTCCGTGGCACTGATTTCGCCGCCGTCGGCAAACCGCGCCCTGACGGTGCGGGTTTACATCACCGTCATCTGGCTGCTCGGCGGCGTGTTGAGCATGGCCTGGATGCTGCGAACCAGCAGAACGGAAATCATCTTCACCTGGGCTTACATCACGTTCGCGCTGATGATTTTTTCGCTGCTGGTCACCGTCAGCAATTCCGACGCGATCAGTCTGCGGGTGCGGCGTGATATTCCACGGTCGCGATTGAAACGGATTGTTGCATTCATTTATTTTAATGGCGCGGCGGGTGGCCTGATTTGGGTGGCGCTCATTTCCGTGCTGACATTCTTCGTGACGGACATCTGGCCGGAGGGTGCCGCATCTTCCAGCGCGGACAAATCCAGATTTTCGATGTTTTATTCCACGACAATGGCCTATGCGTTTGCCTACGCGCTGATGGCGCTGTTCATTCACCGGAAATTTCTGGCGCGTCGTCCGCCCAAGCTGGCTGGACTGCTCGCGGTTTTGCTGGCGGGGGTGTGGGCGCTCGCGCCAAGCGTTGTTTTATTTTTTTTGAACCGGCTCTCGTGGAAATCCATCGAGGGACTGCAACTCGGCAACATCTTCAATGTCGCGTCCATCCGCGACAATGGCCAGCTCATTTACCACCTGTATTTCGCCTTCGCCTGGCTGCTGGTGATGCTTGTCATCAATGCGAAATGGTTTATGCGGCAGGCGAAAAATTTTCAGCCGTTCGCCCGCATCACGCCGGAAAATTCACCGCCCGTGCTGAAATGATTCTCCCGTATGGACCCCGCCATCCGACAA